>DAOUGF010000965.1:0-3472 GCA_034429295.1 Chloroflexaceae bacterium | reverse complement strand
CGATTTGCCCTTCGGCCACCTGGTGGGCTCCCACGAAGAGAACCTCGCCCTCTACCCGGCCCTGCTCGCGGAGGCGGCGCGGGTGGCTCGCCGGGGCGCGCGGGCGGCGCTGCTCTCCCACGAGGTGCGCCTGATGGAGCGGCTGCTGGCGGAGATGCCAGCTTGGGAGGTTGTGTCGGTGACGCGGGTGGATTTAGGTGGGCTGTACCCGCGGATTTTTCTGCTGCGGCGGCGCTGAGCCGGGTGGTCCCGGAGCGACGGCTCGCTACGGTGCTCGCTTGATCACCACCATGGTGATGTCGTCGGCCTGGCTCTGCCCGCCGGCGAAGGCCGTGAGCTCGGTGAGCACTGCGTTGAGGATCTCCTGGGGGCTGCGGTGATGGTTTGCCCGCAGCACCGCCGCCAGCCGGTCGTCGCCGAACAGCTCGCGCTGGGGGTTCATCGCCTCGGTCACGCCGTCGGTGTAGAGCAGCAGCACGTCGCCCGGGCGCATGGTGATGCTATGTTGCTCGAACTCCGGCTGCGGGATGATGCCGAGCACGATCCCCTGGGCCCGCAGGCTGCGCACCTGGCCTGTGGACGTCTCGTAGAGCAGCGGGTAGTTATGGCCGCCGTTTGCGTAGGCCACCACGCCCGTCTGGACGTCCAGCACCGCGTAGAAGGTGGTCACAAACAGGCCGGCCCGCGAGTCGGCGAGGATCAGGCGGTTGGCCCGCTGGAGCACCTCGGCGGGCTGGCGCCCATCGATGGCGGTGGCCCGCAGCAGCGTGCGCGAGAGGGCCATGAAGAGCGCCGCCGGCACGCCCTTGTCGGTCACATCGGCGATCACCACGCCGAGCCGCTGGGCGCTGGAGAGGTCGCGCATCTCCGGGGCGGCAAGGCGCCCGCCGCGGAACACCACTGTGCTGCGGGCAGGCTCCGCGCTCTTCTGGGGCAAGGGCTGGCCCGGCGCAGCCGGCAGCTCGATGAAGTCGTAGAAGTCCCCGCCCACCTGGCGCGCGGCCCGGTAGTAGGCCTCGATCTGGAAACCGGGCACAACCGGGCAAGAATTGGGCAGGAAGCTGGCCTGGATCTCGCGGGCCAGGTCGAGCTCCTGCTCCAGCTTCTCGCGAGCGAGGGCCTCCTGGTGCAGCCGCTCCCGCTCCAGCGTCTGCACGAGCAGGTTGGCGATAATGCCGAGCAGCTGGGCCTCATCCTCGAGGAAGGCGCGCTGGCTGCGCGTGTTGACCATCAGGGTGCCCACCGGGGCGCCGCCGAGCTCCACGACGATGCCCATGTGAGCCTGGAAGCCCTGGCGGGCGAGCAGCGGCGGCAACTCGGCCAGCGCGTCGAGGTGGAGGTCGCTGGTGCGCTCGGGAAGGTACCAGAGGTGCGGGCTCGCCGCGTCGAGCGGGATGGGCCAGCCGGCGTCTGAGGGGAGATGCCAGCCGTATGCGGCCCGCAGCACGGCGCGGCCGCCGTGCTCATCGGCCTCGACAAAGGCGCAGGCGTCGGCCTCGAGCAGGCGGGCGCCTACTCGCACCAGTCGCTGGAGCGCAGGCTCGAGCGCCTCGCTCATCAGCAGGTCCTGCGAGAGCGTGAGCAGGGCCCGCTGCTCCTGCACGCGCCGCACTTTGGCCTGCTCGTAGAGGCGGGCCCTGGCGATGGCCGTGCCGAGCATGTTGCCGGCGGCCGAGAGCAGCTGCAGTTCGGGCGGCGAGATGCGGCCCCACTGGGTGGTGGCGACGTTGAGGATGCCGAGCAACTCGTCGCCGCTGCGCAGGCAGACAGAGGCGTGCTGGGCGAGGCCGCGCTTATCGCCGACGGCGTTGCGCAGGCGCGAGCAGCGCACCATATTCACGGCCCGGTCGAGCTTGCCGGCCGCGCAGAGCTCCTGGCAGTCGCAGTCGTCCTCCCAAGCCGCGCCAGGGTAGCTGATCGCGGGGGGGAGGTTATGGCGGGCCGCCAGCGTGTAGCTTTCGCCCTCGCCTTTGAGGAAGATCCAGCCTGTGCTCAGGCCCATCAGCTCGACAATATGGGCCAGGGCCATGTCCAGCGCGTCGCGCAGATCGATGGCGCGGTTCAGCGTCTGGGCAAGAGCGTTGAGTGTAGTGAGCTCGGCGATGCGCTGCTGGGCGTCGGTGGGAGGCATAAGGGTAGGGCTGCTGGTTGAGGGCTGAAGGTTGAAGACCGCTGCAAGCTACGTCAGCCCTCAGCTCTCAGCCCTCAGCCCTTGCCTATCACTTCTTCCGACAGACCGCGACCCCATCCCGTAGGGGGATGATCACCGAATCGAGTTGGGGATGGTTCAGCAGTTGGCGGTTGAACTCCTGGATGCCCCGTACGAGGGGCGGCGCATCCTCCTCGAGCACTTGGGCGCTGCAGAGCACATTGTCGGCGATCAGCATGCCGCCGGAGCGCAGCAGATCCACGCAGAGTTCGAGGGCCATGGGCGCCTGTTCCTCGTTGGCGGCGCTACGCAGAATGTCGAGGAAGATCAGGTCGAAGTCGCGGTCCAGCTCCGGCATGATCGTCGTCCACTCGCCCTGATGGATGGTGATGTAATCGCTCATGCCGGCCTCGCCGATCACCTGAGAGGCGAGCTCGACCCGGTTGGCGTGGCGCTCGATCGCCGTGAGATGGCCGCCGGTCTGCTTGAGGGCCCGCATCAGGTAGAGGGCCGCGTAGCCCGTAGTGATGCCGACCTCGAGCGCTTTCCTGGCGTTCATCGCCAGGGTCAGCAGGTAGAGGAACTGGCCCTGCACTGGCCCGACCAGCGAGAGGCCCGTCTGGAGAGCGCGCGCCTCGAGCCCGGCGAGCACCGGGTCTCGCGGCGGCATCAGATCGACCAGGTAGTCCTCGATCGCGATGTTTGTGATGTCGTAGCGCACAGCCTACCCTCCCCTATGGTTTGCTCGCAGCCCATGACGTTCCCGCCCACTGGCTGCGGGGCTACCGATGCCGGGCCATGCGGTGCTGCGAGTTCTTCGCTGATTGTATCACAATGATGCCTCAGGCGCACTACAAGCGAGTAACAACGCAGGGCTGATGCAACGTCCAAGGGCGTTGGCCGCCCGCGGGCGCTGCCCCACGCCCGTACCACCTGCGCGGTGGGCGGGGTTGCGAGCGGGCTCCGCCCCTCGCGCTCCCCGCCAAGGGGGCGGGCCGCCTGCGGGGCGCTATTCCATACCAATACCACCTGTGCGGTGGGCGGGGTTGCGAGCGGGCTCCGCCCCTCGCGCTCCCCGCCAAGGGGGCGGCTGCCCCCTTGGAACCCCCGAATCCGACGCCTTTCCCGGGCGAGACGGCTGGCAGCGCATGCCCCTCTGCGCCGAGAGCGGGCGTTGCATTCCCGGCTCCACGCCCGCTGCCGGACAGCTTCGCTAAGAATGAGGTGGGCGTTCACCTGAGCGATTGAGCGGCGGCACGCCGGATCGTGCAGGGCGCAACCACCGTGCATGTATCCTGCGCAAGGCTACGGCACAAGCCCGAC
>DAOUGF010000964.1:0-4795 GCA_034429295.1 Chloroflexaceae bacterium | reverse complement strand
GGCGCGCCACTTGGCGGGGAGCGCGAGGGGCGGAGCCCGCTCGCATCCTCACGCACCGTGCAGGTGATACGGCTTGGGGCCAGCGCCCGACGAAGGCGACAGTGCCCCACAAGAGGCGGGGCGCCCACCGGTTGTGGTACGATTCGGCTACAGCCGAACGCTAAGAAGTGTGAAGGACAGCGATGAGCGAGCAGCCCCTGCTCAAAGAGGTGATTGGCCCGGCCCTGGTGGCAGAGCTGGCCGGGCGGGTGGCCCGTGTCTACCCCGCCTTCGACGGCGCCGCCTTTACGGCCCAGCTGGGCCATGAACTGCCGCCGCTCCCGCTGAAGGGGCGGATCGCTGCCGTGGCCGCCGCGCTCCGCGACGGGCTCCCGCCGGCCTACCCGGAGGCCCTGGCGATTCTCGTCGCCAGCCTCGGGCCAGCCCCTGAGGCGGAGGGTCCCGGCATGTTCACCGGGATGTGGTACGCCTGGCCGATCGCCACCTTCGTGGAGCGCTACGGCCTGGCCCATCCCGCCGAGTCCCTGGCGGCTATGCGCGAGATTACACAGCGGGCGAGCTGCGAGTTCGCCATCAGGCCTTTCATCGAGGCCCATTACGACCAGACGATGGCCGCGCTGCGGGCTTGGGCGCGCGACGAGAACTTCCACGTGCGGCGGCTGGTGAGCGAGGGCAGCCGCCCGCGCCTACCCTGGGGCCAGCGCCTGCGCCGCTTCGTGGCCGACCCCACGCCTGTGCTGGAGTTGCTGGAGCCGCTGCGGGCCGACCCATCGGAGTATGTGCGCCGCTCAGTGGCCAATAATCTCAACGATATCGCCAAGGACCACCCCGAGCGCGTGCTCGATACCCTTGAGCGCTGGCGCGCCGACCCCGCGCCCACCACCGAGCGGCTCGTCCGCCACGCGCTCCGCGGGATGCTCAAGGCGGGGCATCCGCGAGCGCTCGCGCTTGTGGGCGCGAGCGGGCTGCCGCAAGTCGAGCTCGCCAAGCTGCAGATCGCCCCGTCTACGCCGCAGATCGGCGGGGCGGCTGAGCTCAGCGCGCTGATTGTGAGCCGCTCATCTGAGGCCCAACGCCTCGTGGTTGACTATGTGGTGCAGTTCGCGGGGGCGCGGGGCGAGCTGAGCCGGCGCAAGGTCTTTAAGCTGCGGGAGCTGGAGTTGGGGCCCGGCGAGACGGCTGCGCTGCGCTGGGGCCACAGCTTCCGCCAGCTGAGCACCCGCCGCCACTACCCCGGAGCCCATCGCCTGGAGCTCCAGGCGAACGGCGAGGTGATCGGTGCTATCACCTTCGAGCTGAAGGAGGCGCAGGAGCTCGCGGCGGGAGGATGATAGCGCGCAGCGGCGCGCCGACGAGGGCCGGATGTTGATGGATGAGCCAACCGTCACGATACGCTGTCACGGGTCGCTGAACGACTTCTTGCCCCGGCGCCAGCGCGGCCGGCCGTTCACGTTGCCTTGGGCCGCGCACGAGACGGTGAAGCACCTGATCGAGGCGGCCGGCGTGCCCCACCCAGAGGTCGCGGCGCTACTCGCCAATGGCGCTCCGGTCGCCTTCGCCTACCATGTCGCGCCGGGCGACCTCATTGATGTGTACCCGCCAGAGGGCGCGCCGCCGGCCATCGCTCTGCGCCCGCCGCTGGCGGCCCGCCGCTTTGTCTGCGATGTGCATTTGGGGCGCCTCGCCGCCTACCTGCGCATGCTCGGCTTCGATACCCGCTACAGCAACGATCAGGACGATGCGGGGCTGGCGGAGATCGCCGCCGCCGAGGGCCGGGTGCTGCTCACCCGTGATCGCGGCCTGCTCATGCGCAGGGCTGTCGTCTATGGCGCCTATGTCCGCGCCACTGACCCGGAAGCCCAATTGGGCGAGGTGGCCCGCCGCTTCGATCTGCGCCAGAGCGCGGCGACTTTCCAGCGCTGCCTGCGTTGCAACGGGGCTATGGCGCCGGTGGCGAAGGCCGCCATCCTTGAGCAGCTCCAGCCGAAGACCCGCCGCTACTACGATTCGTTCTGGCGCTGTGAGGCCTGCGGGCAGCTCTACTGGCGCGGCTCCCACGTCAGCCGGATGCAGGCTGTGATCGATCGTGCGCTCGGCGCAGCGGGCGGCGGATGAATCTGAAAGGTTGCACCATGCACGATCTGACCGACCGGGCCTATCTGCGGGGCGAGCAGTACCGCGACGGTCGTAACCTCGATGCTCGGGTTCGCCTGCACCAGCAGTTCAGCGTGAATCCCGAGAGCCCGAGCCGCTGGATCATCCAGCGGCTCAGGCCAGATGCCAGCGGCCACGTGCTGGAGCTCGGCTGCGGCCCCGGCCACTTCTGGCGCGATACGCGCGACCTGCGGCCCGCCGGCTGGTGGGTGCTCTGCACTGATCTCTCGCCAGGCATGGTCGCCGAGGCCCGCGCCGCGCTGGCGGGCGAGGCCGGGATCAGCTTTGCCGCCGCCGACGCACAGGCGCTGCCCTTCTCCGACGCCAGTTTCGACGTAGTGATGGCAAACTTCATGCTCTACCACGTGCCCGACCGCCCGCGGGCCCTGGCCGAGGCGCGCCGGGTGCTCCGTCCGGGCGGGCAGTTCGCCGCCGCCACCGTCGGGCGCAGGCACATGGGCGGGCTGCGGGAGTTGGTGCGACGCTTCATCCCCGACCTGCCGCCCGAGGCGGCGGCCCAGAGCGATCATTTCCTGCTGGAGAACGCCGTGGAGCAGCTCGAGCCATTCTTCGATGAGGTGCAGTTGGAGCGGCAGCCCAACGCGCTAGTGGTCACCGAGGCCGCCCCGCTGGTGGAGTATGCGCTGTCGCTCTGGAGTTACCGGGAGGTCCTGGCGGGTCGCGAGCAGGCGTTCACCGAGTTTGTCGAGGAGGAGATCGCAGCCAGTGGAGCCATCCAGATCGCCAAGGAGATCGGGCTGCTGACCGGCCGCCGCCCGTCGTAAGTTGGCGCCGTCGCCTCACTCGGGCACCACGGCGATGGCGCTGATCTCCGCGAGGAAGGCCGGGTTGGCGAGCCCTGCCACGAAGAGCGCGGAGATCGTCGGCGGGTTAGGGCGCCTGCCCCAGAACTCCTGGAAGACGGCGAAGCCCGGCTCAAGCGGCTGCCCCTGGACCAGGTAGATCGTCCACTGCACGACGTGCTCCAGGCCGGCCCCGGCCGCGGCGAGCGCTGCCTCCACGTTCATTAAGATCTGGCGCGTCTGGGCGGCGATATCGCCTACACCGATGATATTCCCTGCGGCGTCAACGGCGTTCTGGCCGCCCACATAGATCGTTTTCACCGGCCCGGTCACGGCGATGGCCTGAGTGAACGCAGGGTTGTGGTGCAGGGTCGCCGGATTCAGGTGCTGCACCTGGCCGCGCCGCTGGGGTGTCTCTGTCATCTTCTCCTCCTTTGTCGCCTGGGTGGAAAGTGGGTTGGCGGATGACCGACCACAGACCACGTTTGGGCAGGCTGCGGTCGGTCGTCGGTCGTCTGTCGTCGGTCGTCCATCCAGCCACTCACATGTGCGAAGTGGTTTGGCTGACGACAGACGACGGTCAGGCAGGCTGGGGGCGGTCGTCGGTCGTCTGTCGCCGGTGGTCCATCCAGCCACTCACCTGTGGAAAGTGGGCTGGTTGACGGCCGGCCACCGTCAGGCCGGCTGCGGTCGGTCGTCGGTCGTCTGTCGTCTGTCGCCCCTACCAAGGCAACAGCGATGCCTATGCGCCAGCCGAGCCCATCAGCCGGTCGAAATAGGTCGCATCGCCCGTCTTGAACAGCTGGTACCACGCCTCGATCGCCTCGTCGGGGTAGAGCTCCAGTTGGCGGAAGATCTGCGCGGCAAACTCCAGCGCCCCTTGTGCGCCCGCCGTGATGATCCCGCCGTCCGCGACAGCCGCCGCATCCTGGTAGTGCGCGGCGCCCTTGTAGCCCGTCGCCTCCAGGTACGCCGCCGCGTTGCTGGTGTGCCGCACCGTGTTGAGGAAGCCAGCCCGCGCGAGCCCCGCGGTCGCCCCGCAGATGGCCGCGACCGGTGCGCCGCGCCCCAGAAAGCGAGCCACCATCGGCATCACCTCGCCCAACTCGCCGGCATCCCAGGGCACGCCGCCCGGCAGAATGAGCAGCGCGCTCTCCGCCGGGTCCAGTTCCTCGAGCGTGCTATCTGGCAGCACGCGCATCCCGCCCATCGTTACCACCGGCTCGCGGGTGAGGCCGACCGTCACCACGCGGTAGCGGCCGGTGGCCTCTGGCATGGCCGGGCTGTTGATGCCGGCGATCGCGTAGCTGGCCTCCCAATCGGCCAGGCCGTTGAATACGAACAGGTGGACCGTCTGCTGTGCCATTCACCGCCTCCGTGCGCTTGAGCGCTTCGCTCGCCTGTCTGCTGGTCTACTGCTAGCCTACCAGCAGAATAGGATATAATCCGCCCTATTCGGCAAGCGATGGAGGCGCTCGTGTATCACCCGACGACTCGTGTGCTGACCATCCTGGAGCTGCTGCAGGCGCGGCCGGGCCTGAGCGGGGCGGCCATCGCCGCGCAGCTGGAGGTTGACCGGCGCACCGTGCGGCGCTACATCACCATGCTCCAGGACATGGGCATCCCGATCGAGACCACCCGCGGCCCCTACGGCGGCTACCGCCTGCGGCCGGGCTTCAAGCTCCCCCCGCTGATGCTGGCCGACGACGAGGCGCTGGCTGTGACCCTCAGCCTGATCGCTGCTGAGCGCCAGGGCCTGAGCATCGACCCGCTCGCCACCGCCAGGGCTCTCGCCAAGATCGAGCGAGTGCTGCCAGAGGCGCTGCGAGAGCGGCTGC
>DAOUGF010000963.1:0-13194 GCA_034429295.1 Chloroflexaceae bacterium | reverse complement strand
CACGAGCCGGTCCACCACCACCTCGATGGTGTGCTTGACCTTCTTGTTGAGCTTGATCTCCTCGTCGAGCCCGCGGATCTCGCCGTCCACCCGCACCCGCACGAAGCCCTCGGCCTTCGCCTCGGCGAAGATATCTTTGTACTCGCCTTTGCGCTGGGCGACGAGGGGCGCCAGAACCATAAAGCGCGTGCCGGGCGGCAGGGTGAGGATACGGTTCACCATCTGCTCGGCGGTCTGCGAGGCGACCGGGCGCCCGCACTGGTGGCAGTGCTGCGTGCCAACGCGGGCGAAGAGCAGACGCATGTAATCGTAGATCTCGGTGACCGTGCCGACGGTGGAGCGGGGGTTCTTGCTGGCGCTCTTCTGCTCGATGGCGATCGCCGGCGAGAGGCCCTCGATCAGGTCCACGCGGGGCTTCTCCATCTGGCCCAAAAACTGCCGGGCGTAGGCCGAGAGGCTCTCCACATAGCGCCGCTGCCCCTCGGCGTAGAGCGTATCAAAGGCCAGCGAGCTCTTGCCCGAGCCGCTCACGCCTGTAAGCACCACCAGCTTGTCGCGGGGGATCTCGACGTCGATGCCCTTGAGGTTATGCTCGCGGGCGCCCTTGATCACAATTCTATCCTTGGCCATGCTGCTTCCTGCCCCTCGCGTCTCTAGTGTTGCGCATGCCAGCGTAAGCGTAGTAGTGAATGCGGACGAAGCTCGTCCGCATTAAAGCTGCGTGTCAGAACAGAACAAAGCGCCGCCAAGCTTGTCGGAGAAGGCGCGGCGGCGCTGGATCTAAAACAGTCGTGCTACAAGTATACCACCAGTTGTGCCTGTGAGCAATCGGATAATCGGCTTGGAAAGCTTCCGGGAAGCTTGGCCGTGCAGCCAATTGACCCATCGCGCCTTCTGCGGAGCTTCTCGGAAGTCGGGCCTCTGGCTTGCTTGCAGAACCGCTCGCGCATCCAGCCCATCGCGGCCACCCACAAAGGCACCGCCGCCCCGCCCCCTACCTCGGCAAGGGAGCGCGACGACGGCGCATCAGCGAGATTCTCAAGAAGCGTGCCACGCGGCCGTAACCTCTAGCCATGGCCTCCGCGGCGGGGATGTGGTACCATTACAAGCGTTCAGGGTGCTCGCAGTTGCAGGTGTCTCATGGCCTTCGCGGGCTTCTCAACCGATACCCTGGTGGGCCTGCCTCCGGAGCTCTTCAGCGAGGTGATCCCCGCGATCAGCCTGCCGAGCGAGCTGAAGGTGACGCTGCAGATCTTCTATCGCCTGAGCCGCCAGCGGGCCACGCCCCGCCGCATCAGCTGGGACGAGCTCGCCGCCGACCGCACACTGCGCCGCTCGCTGCGGGCCGTCAGCAAACTGCGCCCCTTCGAGGAGTTGCTCAGCGAGGGCCTCGCGGCCGCCGTCCGCCGCGGCACCCTGCTCCACTTGGCCGTCCCCGCCGACGGCCGCGTCGGCAACTGGTACCTCGTGAACACCGCCGCCAACCGGGCCTGGGCCGAGCAGGTGGCCGCCGCGCAGGCCGTGCTCACCCCCGCCGCGACCGCCCCCGAGCGCCCCTCCCTCGTGGGCCTCTACGAGCAGAATATCGGCCTGGTTACGCCGATGCTGGTGGACGAGCTGCGGGAGGCCGAGGAGCGTTATCCCCAGGAGTGGATCGAAGAGGCCATGCGCGAGGCGGTGCGCGCCAACGCCCGCTCATGGCGCTATGTCAGCAAGGTCTTGGAGAGGTGGGCCGTCAATGGACGACAGGATGCGCCGCATCGCGCCGAGCGACCTATCGATGTTGAGAAATATACCAATGGGGCCTTCGGCGACCTCTTCCGGCGAGGCAGCGATGAGAGCGACCTCTGACGAGGCCGCGGTCTGCCCCCGCTGCCGGGGCGCCGGATACCTGGTGCGCGACGTGCCCTACGGCCACCCCGAGTTCGGCGAGTTGGTCACATGCCAGTGCCGCGCCGCCGAGAAGCAGCAACTCCGCCGCCATAAGTTGCTCACCATGAGCAACCTCGGCCCTTTCAGCGATAAGACCTTCGAGAATTTCGATGCAGGCGTGCCCGGCGTGGCTCGCGCCTACGCCAGGGCCCGCAAATTCGCTGAGCACCCCAGCGGCTGGCTGATCCTCTTCGGCGGCTATGGCTGCGGCAAGACCCACCTGGCCGCCGCGATCGCCAACCAGGTGCTGCGCGAGAACCTCATGACGGTGCTCTTCGCCGTCGTCCCCGACCTGCTCGACCATCTGCGCTCCACCTTCGGCCCCAACTCCGAGGTCGAGTACGACGAGCGTTTCGAGCAGGTCCGCGGCGCGCAGGTTCTCGTCCTCGACGACTTCGGCACCGAGAACGCCACTCCCTGGGCCCGCGAGAAGCTCTTCCAACTGATCAACCATCGCTACAACTACAAGCTGCCGACGGTGATCACCAGCAATCGTAAGCCCGAGGATATCGACCAGCGGATCTTCTCGCGCCTGAGCGACCGCGAGCTCTGCGATGAGATCACGATCATCGACGCGGGCGACTATCGGCGCACCCCGCCCCATCAGCGTTTTGAGCAGAAGAAGCAGCAGCACCTCCAGCGCTTCGGTCGTCGCGGCCCCGGCAGGTGAACGGCGGGCGCCCGACTTTCCGCCTGCGCGCTGTAATGCCTTTCTGCTACGATAGTGGTGCACAGCGGCCGCTTGTGGCACAGCCGATCATTAGACACGTGAGCTCTGCGCCCTCCGCGCCTCTGTGGCGAGCATTAAGGTGGAAGCAATGGTGAGACATTTTCTCTCGGCGGGCGATCTGAGCCGCTCCGAGGCCGAGGCGCTGCTGGCCCGCGCCGCGGCCCTCAAGGCCGAGTGGCACGCCGGCGGTCGCGGCGCCCATCCCGGCCTGCCGCTCCAGGGCAAGACGCTGGCCCTCGTCTTTGAGAAGCCCTCGCTGCGTACGAGGGTCGCTTTTGAGGCCGGCATGACTCAGCTCGGCGGCCATCCCTCCTACCTCTCCGCTAACGACATCGATATGGGCGGCCGCGAGAGCGTGCCCGACGTGGCTCGCAACCTCAGCCGCTCCGTCCAGGCGATCGCCGCCCGCGTCTTTAAGCACGCCACTGTCGAGACCCTGGCCCGCTACGCGAGCGTCCCTGTGATCAACGCTCTCTGCGACCAGGAGCACCCCTGTCAGGCCCTCGCCGATATGCTCACCCTTAAGGAGCGCTTCGGCAGGCTCCAGGGTCTGCGTCTCGCCTATATTGGCGACGGCAACAACGTCTGCCACTCGCTCATGCTGCTTGGCGCTACCTTGGGCGTGAGCACTGTCGTCGGCTGCCCACCCGACTATCGCCCCGACCCCGAGTTTGTCGAGCGGGCCGAGCAGATCGCCGCCGACCACGACGCGACGATCACGATCACTTCGTCGCCCGTGGAGGCCGCCCAGGGCGCCGACGCGATCTACACCGATGTCTGGGCCTCGATGGGCCAGGAGCACGAGGCCGCCCGCCGCCGCCCCGTCTTCCAGCCCTATCAGGTGAACGCCGCCCTGATGGGTGAGGCTCACCCTGAGGCGGTGTTCATGCACTGTCTGCCCGCTCATCGCGGCGAGGAGGTCACCGAGGAGGTGATCGACGGGCCGCGCTCCGTCGTGTTCGACCAGGCCGAGAACCGGCTCCACGTGCAGAAGGCGCTCATCCTTACCCTCTTAGGAATGTAGATCGCGGGCTGCAGAAGGCCCTCGCAATCTGCAATCTGCAATCTGCAATCACAACTATGGCAGGCAACCGCGCAATCTTCGATCGGGCGATGGAGCAGAGCCGCGAGGCGGCGCGCAACGGCCAATGGGACGAAGCGCTCAAGTTGGCCGTGCGGGCGCTCCAAGAGTTCCCACAGGACAGCGAGGGCCGCACCGCCGCCGCTGTGGCCCTCTTCAACACTGGTAAGCTGGAGCGGGCCCTTCAGATCTTCGAGGAGCTGCGCGCCGCCGACCAGAACAACCCCTTCTTCCTCAACTATATCGCCCAGGTACAGGCGCGCCAGAACAGCCCCAGCGCCATCGAGAGCTACAAGGCCCTCGCCGACCTGCACCTGGCCCAGCGGCGCCCCGCCCAGGCCATCGAGGCCCTACGGGAGCTGCTGAAGCTCCGTCCCGACGCCGAAGACCAGCGGGCTCGCCTCGCCGACATCCTCGAAGAGCTTGGCGCCACCCGCGACGCCGCTACCGAGCGGCTGACTATCGCCCAGCAGGCCTTCGAGGCCGGGCGCCTCGACGAGGCCGCCGAGGCTGCCGAGCTCGCCATTCGCCTCGACCCCAGCAGCCGCGAGGCCAAAGATCTCCTCGTCACCCTGCGTGACGCGATGGCCCGCGCCGCCGGCTTGGAGGCCGCTGAGCCCAAGTCGAACGGGTCGGCCGCCCCCGAGCCGCGCATAGGCCACGGTATGACCGGCGCCCTTCGCTCGCAGCAGTTCCATGTGGAGCGCCTCGTCGAGCAGGCCCAGAAGAAGCAGGAGGCCGGCGATATCGACGGCGCAGCCGAGCTCTACGAGCAGGCTGTCGAGTCTGGCCTCGAGCGGGCCGATGTGCTCTACTCCCTCGGCCTGATCTACCAGGAGCGCGGCAACCACAAGGCAGCCACCGGCCTGCTCACCCGCGCCGCCGCCGACCCCGAGTACGCCCTCTCGGCTCACTTCGCCCTCGGCCAGAGCTACAAAGAGCTCGGCCAGTTGCCTCAGGCAGCCCAGGAGTTCGAGCAGACGATCAGGCTCGTGGATCTGGATTCGATCGGCCGCGACGCCGCCGATGACCTGATCCAGATGTATGACAACGCCGCGACGATCTATGAGCAGATCGGCGACATCGCCAGGGCCGGCGCGCTCTACGGCGCCTTGGCGAGCTTCCTGGAGAGCAAGCGCTGGGGTCGCGAGCGGGCCGCCGAGTTCAAGCAGCGCTCGAAGGAGCTCTCCGAGCGCAACATGTTCGCCAAGCTGCGCACCCTTGGCACCGGCGCCCTCACCCCCCAGGAGCCCGAGCCGCAGTCGGAGCCGATCGAGGAGCCGCTCACCAGCAGTTGGGGTAAGATCCGCCCGATCACGGATTTCCTCCGCGGCGACAAGGTTGCCACCACCGGTAGTCTCGGCGGCAAGCCGGCGCCTGCCCCCTTCCCCGAGGCGCTCATCCTCCTTGAGAGTCTGCCCGCCGCCAAGGAGCAGAGCTTCGCCCCGCCCACTCCCCTGCCGATGGATGGCCTCAGCGAGGAGGTGGCGAGTTGGGTCGAGCTTAGCGGCAAATATCTCGACCAGGGGCTGCTCGAAGCTGCCCTCGATGCCTGCCACGAGACGATCCGCCTCGACATGGACTACCTGCCCATCCATCTCCGCATGGGCGAGATCTACGAGCGGCAGGGCCGCCCCGAGGAAGCTGTCGCCAAGTATCAGCTGCTGATCGATACCTTCCGTGTGCGTGGCGAGCCCGAGAAGGCGATCGATGTCTACTTCCGCTTCATCGAGCTCTCGCCCGACACGATCAACGCCCGCACCCGCCTCGCCGACCTGCTGCGGGACGCCGGCCGCACTGAGGAGGCCGTGGAGCAGTTGGTGCAGGTGGCCAATACCTACGCTCGCCTCGGCCAGACCAACAAGGCCCTCGAGGAGTACCGCCGCCTGCTGCAGTGGTCGCCGAAGAACCGCGAGGTCCACGCCCAATACGGCCTGGCTCTGCTGCGGCTGGAGCGCTACGAGAACGCCCTCGGTGAGTTCCGCAAGGCCCTGGAGCTTGGCTCCCCGGACGACGCGGTGGCCGTGGCCAGGCTGAATATCACCCTGGCGCTCATGGGTGAGCAGCCCGCCGCCGTTTGGGACTCGCTCGCGACGGTGTTGGATCTGCTCAAGCGGCGCCCCGCCGACTTCAACCCGGTGCAAGCTGAGTACCGCGGCGCGCTGCTGATCTCCGACGCCGCCGTGCTCCACTACATCCTGGCCATCATCCAGCAGCACGCCGGGCAGCACACCTCGGCGCTGCTGGAGTTGGAGCAGGCCGAGGCGCTGCTCGCCGATGAGGTGGAGGTCCTGCTGCCGCCTGTGCTGGTCTACCAGGCTGCCGCCGATAGCCACATCGCCCTCGGTAACGCCGAGGAGGCCTTGGAGATGCTGCGCAAGGGCCAGGCCGTCGCCGGCCACGTGGCCGCCCCTGCTGGCGTGAAACACCCCTTCGCCGTGCCCCTCAGTAAGGGCGACCTGGTGCGCCGCATGGCCGAGGCCTATGCCGCCAGCGACGATATCGCCGGCGCCGAGCAGGCTCTGCTCGAGGCGAAGAAGCTCCTGCCTTACGACCGGGCCGTCTACACCAAGCTCGCCGATGTCTACTTCCGCCAGGGCAAGCTGAACGAAGCCCTCGCTCAGCTCGAGGATCTGGCGAGCCACTACGAGGAGCGCCAGCAGCTCGACAGGGCGATCGAGATGCTCGAGTACGCCCTGAAGCTCGCGCCCAACCATATCGCCATCAGCGGGCGGCTCGCCCGTATGCAGCTGCGCCGCGGCTACCTCGACAAGGGCGTGGAGGGTCTGATGCGCGCCGCCGAGTTGCAGCGCAAGGCCGGGCAGCTGAAGGATGCCGTGGCCTCGCTTCAGGAGGCCGCCCAGGTTCACTGGATGCTCAGCGACCACGAGAAGGCCCGCGAGGTGTACGATCGCATCGTGCAGATCGCGCCCAACGATGTGGACGCCCGCCAGTGGCTGGCCCTGATGTACACCCTCACCTCACGCAAGAGCGATGCGATCAGCGAGAAGAAGCAGATCGCCCGCATCTTCGCCCAGCAGCGGGAGTACGACAACGCGATCGCCGAGCTGCACCAGATCATCGGCCTCGACCAGAGCGACATCGAGTCCTATTACATGCTCGGCGATATGCTCATGCGCCGCGAGGAGTACGGCCAGGCGGTGCAGCTCTACACCCGGATGCTGAAGATGGAAGGCGTGGAGGTTGAGCGCGTCGAGGCGCTGCTCAGCGCCGCGAATCGCATGTATCAGCAGCGCCAGCCGCGGTGATGAGCGGCGAGCAGCGAGCAGGGGCATCGTGGCATCAGGGCGGCCTCAGCAGCACAACAGGTTGACAGCCTGAGAGCGCCCGAGTACCCTGTAAGCCTACAGATCTGGGCCCAATCGCACTTTCGCCGCCCCACTTCTGTGGTGCTGTTCGCTGTTCTCTGTTCTGCATGCCGCAATGGACTTCTCACGTCTCTGGGCGCGGATCAACCCTCTGACCTCGCCCTTTGCGTTGCTCGATATTCTGATCGTCGCCCTGCTGCTCTACTGGCTGCTCGGCGTGATTCGGGGTACGCGGGCGGTGCAGTTACTCCGTGGCGTCGGCATCGTGCTCGCGCTGGCGATTATCGTGGGTACCGTGGCCGGCGATCAGCTGCAGACCCTCTCCTGGCTGCTCACCACGATCATCACCCCGACTCTGATCGTCGCCGTGCCGGTGCTCTTCCAGCCTGAGCTGCGTCGCGCTCTGGAGACCTTGGGCCGCTCCAGCGAGCTGCTCAGCCGCCCCCTCACGGGCGCCAACCGCTCCGAGATCCTTGAGACGCTGACCACGATCGCCCGCGCCGCATCCCAGCTCTCTCAGCAGGGCGTGGGCGCGCTGATCGTGATCGAGCGCAACACCAGGCTCCAGGAGTACGCCGACCGCGGCGTGTTGCTGGACTCGCGCATCTCCACGCCGCTCCTGCTGAATATCTTCTACCCGAACTCGCCGCTCCACGACATGGCCGTGATTGTGCGCGGCAATCGCATCCTTGCCGCCAATGTGGTGCTGCCGCTCAGCGAGGATGTGATCGGCCCCCGGCGCTACGGCACGCGCCACCGGGCCGCTAAGGGCATCAGCGAGCAAACCGACGCCCTGGCGGTGGTTGTCTCCGAGGAGACGGGCGCGATCTCGCTCGTGCAGGACGGGCGCATGGCCAGCTACCTCACCGAGGCGCGCCTGCGCAGTATGCTCGCCGGCTTGCTGCGGGTGCCGCTTGAGGAGAATGGGAAGTAGCGCCCCATGTCGAATGTTCGCTTCACTCTGCTGCGGGCGCTGCTCGCCTTTGGCCTCAGCTTCGCCCTCTGGGCCTTCGTCTCGTTCAGCCAGAACCCCGAGGCCACGGTTCGCTTCCCCGATGTGACGCTCGAGGCGATCGGCCTTGAGCCTGGCCTGGTGATGGTGGACGCGAACGGTGTGCCTACCACCGCCCTGCCGCCAGTTGACATAACCCTGAGTACCGATCAGCAGCAGCTCACCCAGCTGCGCCCTGTGGATGTGCGGGCCGTGGTGGATCTGAGCGGCCGCGGGCCGGGCGAGCATATCGTGCCGGTGAATGTGCAGGCCACCCGCAGCAACCTCTCCTTCACCGTACCGGAGGGCGGCGTGCAGCCCTCCGCCCTGCCGATCCGCCTCGAGCAGCTGAGCACGAAGCGTGTGCCGATCGATCTGGAAGTGCGCGGCAATCTGCCCTTCAGCTTCGAGCGGGGCGCGCCCAAGATCAGCTTCGGCGGCGAGCCGATCGCGGCTGTGGAGGTCAGCGGCCCGCAGAGCCGGGTGGAGCGGGTGGAGGCGGCGCGGGCGATGGCCAATATCGAGCAGCTGCGGGCCACCTACCTCGCGCCCCTCGGCCTCACGGCCATAGACGGCGGCGGCGTCGAGGTGGAGGGAGTGACCCTCTCGCCCGCCTCGGTGACGGTGGAGATCCCGATCAGCCCTGTGGTGGGCCTCAAGCTGGTGCCGGTCGAGCCTGAGATCGTCGGCCTGCCCGCCCCCGGCTACGAGGTCACGGGCGTGCTCGTCGAGCCGCCTCTGATCGCCCTCGCCGGCAGCTCGGGCCCCCTCGACGCTGTCGAAGTGCTCACAACCTCGCCCTTCGACCTGACGGGCGCCACGCAGACGCGGGTGCGCTCGGTTGGGATCATCTTCCCCGAGGGCACCTCGCCCCGCGAGGGCGAGCCGTCCGTGGCCAGAGTGACCGTGCAGGTCGCGCCGATCAGCCGATCCTTCCAGGTGGTCTTGCCGGTGCAGGTGACGGTGACGGGCCAGGGCCAAGGCCTGCTCGCCGGCGTCAACCCGAGTGTCGTGTCGGTGACGGTGAGCGGCTCTAGCGACGCCCTCGCCGCCCTCGGCCAGGAGGCGCTGCGGGGCACAGTGGATGCGAGCGGCCTCGGTCCTGGCACCTACCAGCGGGCGGTGAATGTAAATCTCCCCGAGGGCGTGAGCCTGGTCGGCGATCCGCCGGTCGTCGATCTGTCGCTGCGCTTCCCGCCGGCGCCCACCAGCACTGCCGTGCCTCTTCCGACGGATACCCCGGCTATCACAAGCACCGCCGAAACGACGGCCACCGTCACGCCCGAGCTCCCCAGTGCCACCCCGGAGCCGCCCACCAACACCGCCACCCCGCCGGAGGAAGGGGCGACGCCCACGCCGGGCTCATCGGCGACACCGTGAGGTTTGACACCCTTTGGTGCGCGTGATAGAGTCGCACTATCCGTGTGATTCCTCACAAGTTGCGCAATCTGCAATCACGTTCAGGAGTGGCCGTGAGTGAGAGACTGGGGACTGCCGAGCGCCCGGTGCGTATCGCGATCATCGGTGCGGGGCCGGCGGGGTTCTACACCGCCGAGGCTCTGCTCAAGCAGAAGGAGCTTGTGAGCCGGATCGATTTCTTTAATCGCTTGCCGACGCCCTACGGCCTTGTGCGTGAGGGCGTTGCGCCTGACCACCAGTCGATCAAGGCGGTCACCAGGGTGTACGACAAGCTCGCAAGTGGCGAGGGTGTGCGCTACTTCGGCAACGTCACCTTCGGCAGCGACCTGACCCACGAGGATCTTAAGCGCCACTACGATCAGATCGTCTACGCAGTTGGCGCCCAATCGGACCGGCGCATGGGTATCCCCGGCGAGGATCTGGAGGGTAGCTTACCGGCCACGATCTTCGTCGGCTGGTATAACGGCCACCCCGACTACAGCGATCTGCAGTTCGACCTCTGCCACGAGCGGGTGCTGGTGGTGGGCAACGGCAATGTCGCTATGGACGTAGCCCGCATCCTCGCCACCGACCCGGACGACCTGGCGACGACCGATATCGCCGACCACGCGCTGGAGGCGCTGCGGGCCAGCAAGGTCCGCGAAGTGGTGATGCTGGGGCGGCGCGGCCCGGCCCAGGCCGCCTTCACCACCCCTGAGCTGAAGGAGTTTGGCGAGCTGCGGGGCGTTGATGTGATCGTGGACCCCGCCGACGTGGAGCTCGACGAGCTGAGCGCCGCAAGTCTGGCCGGCGACAAGACCGCGTCGCGCAACGTGGAGCTGCTGAAGGCCTACGCGGCCAGGGGCGCCACCGGGGCGCCGCGACGCATCGTGATGCGCTTCCTCGTCTCGCCCGTCGAGGTGATCGGCGACGAGCGGGGCCGGGTGAAGGCGGTGAAGATCGAGCGCAACCGGCTTGTGCAGGCGCCCGATGGCAGCCTGCGGCCGAAGGGCACAGGCCAGTTCGAGACGATCGAGACGGGCATGATCCTGCGCTCGGTGGGTTACAAAGGCGTGCCGCTGCCCGGCGTGCCCTTCAACGAGGCCACCGGCACCATCCCCAACGTCGCCGGCCGGGTGACCTCCCAGCGGGATGGCTCGGTCGTACCGGGTGAGTACGTGGTGGGCTGGGCGAAGCGGGGGCCCTCAGGCGTGATTGGCACCAACAAGCCAGATGCCGTTGCAACTGTGGCTGCGATGATCGAGGATCTGCCCCGCCTGCCGGAGGCCGAGGGCGACGGCGACATTGAGGCGCTGCTGCTGGAGCGCGGCGTGGAGTATGTGACCTACGCCGACTGGAAGTTCCTCGATGCCCATGAGACGAGCAGAGGCGCCGCCCAAGGCCGCCCGCGGGTGAAGGAGACGCGGGTGGAGGATATGCTGGAGATCATCCGCAGGGGCCGGGCCGAACAGTAATCGCCGCCTGAGCCATGCCCGGCTCAGGGCCCATCGACGCGCACGTACACCTCTGTCACCCGGGAGCCCCAGAATATCCCTGGATTCGCCGAGCCTTCCGATGGCTCGGCGAGCACCGGGTAGCTGGCCTCGAGGCGATAGCCTGGCAGAGCGCCAGCGGCCATCTCCCGCCGCAGCGCCGTGCTAAAGATCTCCATGGACACGATCAGGTCGGGCCGGGTGTCGCGGACGGCCTGCGGCGGGATGGCGCCGAGCGATCCGTCTGGGCGCTCGGCGGGCACGGCCATGGGGTGGTAGCGCAGAAGCTCGGGTGTGACCAGGCCGGCCCCATCGATGATTCGATACGGGAAGGCCCAGCCGAGGCCGCCGATCTCCGAGGTTAGCAGCGAGGCGCCGGGGTAGCGGGCGCTGAGCTGAGCGCCGATCTGCAGGTAGCGCTGCACGCGCAGCCCCGGCCCGTAGGCGGTGAGCGCGTCGTGGCGACCTGCGATCAGCCCGCTGGCCTCGCGGCCGGCCGCGGCCAATGGGGCGGCTGCGATACACGCGAGCAGCACAGCGGCCAGCAAGCGCCTGCGCCTGTCGGCGGCGGCGAGCGCCAGGCTACAGCCGGTGAGCAGCGGCAGGAGGTAGAGCGGAGTGTACCATTCGAAGACCAGCGTGCGCCGTGCCACATAGAGCGCAGCCAGGGCGGCGCCGAAAGCCAGCGTGGCGGCGAGCGGCCAGCGCGCCGGATCGCGCAGCAGCAGAATGCCCAGGATGGCGATCAGGCCGAGCAGCGGCGCCAGGAGCTCCAGCGGGTACCCCAGCCTCAGCAATAGAGCCGAGTCAGCGAAGCTCAGGCTGTAGATGATCGACTTCGCTCTGATGGTGTTGGGAATGATGCTGCCAAAATAGCCGATGTTGAACAGCAGCAAACCGAGAACCGGCCAGGCTGCCCCGATAGCAAAGCGCTTCTTGCCGTCGCGCCCCGCGGCCGCGGCGAAGGCGAACCCGAGCCAGAGCACGAACTCGTAGCGGGCGCAGAGCGCGAGCCCCGCCAGCAGGCCTGCGCGGATGTAGGCCCGCTCGCGCAGGCTGATCAGCGAGAGGCTCCAGAGCAGCAGGGCCAGCGGCGTCTCCATAAGCTCAGCCGCAACCGGCAGGGCCGTGCAGACCACGATCAGGGCGGCGGCAGCGGCGGCGGCCACTGGCCCCAAGTCGTGCCCGATGAGGAAGGCCAGCGCCAGGTAGAGGCCGATCGTGCTCAGAGCTCCGACGAGCACAACGGCCCCCGGCTGCGGCCCGGCGACGGCAAAGATTCCGGCGAGCAGGATTGTCCACAGCGGCGAGCTGGTCGCCGCCACGGGCTCGCCAGGATTGAAGTAGGGCGCGCCGGTGGCCACGAAGTTGCGGGCGATCCGCATGTGGATGAAGGCGTCGTCCGCCGGGTAGTGTGAGGCGATGGCGATGTACCAGAGGAAGTAGCTGATAGCCAGGGCGCCTATCGCGCCGGCGGCGATCTGCGCTGCCCTGCTGAGGGCGGCTGCACGTGGGCGATCGGAGGCTTGAGCTGGGAGCGGCGACATTGGACCTCGGGCATAGGTTATGCGCTGCGCCACAGGTGTGGGCGGAGTAAGTGTAACAAGCGGAGCGTACCGGAGGTGCGGATGCGGCGCCTCGGCTCAACGGACTACAGAGGCGCAGCAGGAGGCCAACGCAACATCAGAACCCTGAAGCGCAGCTAACCCCTCGGAGTTTAGCGTACAATGATCCGGCTATGCCGGGCCATTCGCTGTTCCACAGGGCGCGCATGAGAGGGTTGCAAGGTCGCTCGCCGCGGATCGTGATGCTGGCGCCGTTCGGGATCAGGCCGAAGGGCACGCTGCTGGCGCGGATGCTGCCCCTCGCCCAAGCCCTGGCGCGGCGCGGCTACGAGGTGAGCATCGTGGCGCCGGCCGTGCAGAACCCGGAGGACGCGGGGACGCGGGTGGTCCACGGCGGCGTCCCCGTGATCCACGCCCCCGCGCCGCGCCTGCCTGGTCCCGCCGCCGTCGCCGACCAGAGCGCAGCCATGCTGCTGCTGGCCCGCGCCGAGCGCCCCGACTTGCTCCACCTCTTTAAGCCGAAGGGCTACGGCGGGTTGGTCGCCCTCGCCGCCCGCCTGCTCGGCCCGCGCCTGCCCCTCGTCGTTGATATGGACGATTGGGAAGGGCCGGGGGGCTGGAACGACCTGCTCCCCTACCCTGCGCCGGCGAAGGCGCTCTTCGCCTGGCAGGAGC
>DAOUGF010000962.1:0-4370 GCA_034429295.1 Chloroflexaceae bacterium | reverse complement strand
GGGCCGCCCTGTGAGGCACCTGTCCCTGCTCGATGGTAAACCATTGTCGACGATGACCCGCAGTATAGGCCGCGCTGGGGCGCCTGTCCAATCGCGCTGCCGAAGGTGAGGGAACTGCCTGACAGGGGGCGTTTGGATCGCGAATTTCGCGAAAGCTCGCGCCGCGTTACGAAGTGGCGCGCAGCGCTGATGACGCGAAACGAAGGCGCGAAGTGATGTCGGCCGCCGCTCTTGGCGCAGAGGGGCATGCAGCGATGGCGTCTCGGCGCTGGCGGCCGTCGGCTTTAGGGGCCCAGGGGACATCATCTCCTGGCGCGGGAGGCCCAGGAGGGCCAGTGCAGGCCCTCCCGGCCGGGAGTGCGGGGGCGGCAGTCTCCCGTAACGGGCGTGTCGCAGGCAACGGGCGGGGAGCGGGCGCCCTCCCCTAACGGTGAGTCGCCAGATCCCGCCTCCCCCAACGGGGCGTCAGCGCCCGCCCCTGCCGTCGCCATGCTTCTCGTCGCCCTGATCCTCCTCAACCAATGCCTTGAGCCGTAGGAGCCGCGCATCCCAGATGGCGCCGACCTCAGCTACCCACGCAGCCAGTTCACGCAGTGGCTCAGGGGTCAGGATATAGCGCTTCTCCCGCCCGGCCCGCTGCACCTTCACCAGGCCGGCCTCCTCCAGCACCATCAGATGCTTGAGAATGCCCTGACGCGTGATCGGATAGACCGCGGCAAGCTGGGTCGCCGACTTGGGGCTGTGGCTCGCCAGATGCGCCACCAGGCTTCGGCGCGTCGGATCTGCCAAGGCTGCGAAGAGGGCCTGCGACTCCTCCTGGATGGTATCGTGTACCATTGTCGTGCCACTCCTGTGCGCACCATCAGCTGGCCCGCACAGGTCCAGACTGGTGGTTGACCTAGAAGCCGCCGGGGTAGGGCAGCGGCCGGCCCTCAACCACGGCCCGCACGTTCTCCAGCATCATACCGTAGCCGGCGGAGTTCTGCTCCATCGTGCTCCAGCGCGCATCGGCGGGCAGCAAGGCGTAGCCAGCGTTCGTCACCGTCAGGCGCGTCCCGTCGCCCTCCTCTGTCAGCGTGAAGGTTGTCACCTCGACGCTGCCCGACGGCTCCGGCACAGTGCGCATTACCAGGCGGCCGGGCGGCTCGACGGCGGTGAGGACCTGCGTGTACTGCTCGGCGCCGGTGGCCGGGTCGGGCACGAACAGCCGGCCGCCAACCTCCAGCGCGGTGAGCGTCCAGGCGGTGCCCGGCGAGAACCACTTCTCGATCAAGGCCGGGTTGGTTACTGCCTCCCAGACACGCTCCCGCGGGGCGGCGATCCAGATACTGCGCTCGACCGCGAAGCTCTCGGCGCTTTCGCGCCGGTAGCCGAAGAGGGAGGCTACATACCCCTCGGGGAACGGCATCTCGGCGCCCGCAATCGTGGCGCGAAGATTCTGCAATGTCCGCTCCCAGCCCAGGCTGCTTGGAGCCACGCGCTCTTGCCAGGTGTCACTGGCGAACTGCTCGAAGCCAGTCAGCACCACTGTAACCTCGGTGCCGCCGTTGGCCTCGCCCAGAGTGAAGGTCGCGGCGATCTGCTGATCAGGCAGGCTGCGCAGGGTCAGCTGCCGCGGAGGAGCGAGCTCTTCGAACTGGGCGATCGGATACTCCATCGGCCCCATACAGACCAGGAGCCTCCCGTCGGCGTCGCCCTTGAGCTGCGCCCCGAGCGCAGGTGGCAGAAGCCAGCCCGAGATCTGGTCGGGGTCGCTCACGGCCTGCCAGACGCGTTCGGGGGACGCGGCGATCCAGATGCTTCGCTCTACTGCTGCTTGACCCATGATGTCAGCCTCCTATGTGCAACCATTCGGTTGCACATAGGATAGCAACAAATGTTCGGGTTGTCAACCCCGCAGCGCCTGCGGGGCAGGGCGAGAGCAACGTTAGCGGGCGCTGCCGTGGAGCGTACTACCTACGTGGCAGTACCCGCTCCACGGCAGCTGCCCAACAGCTTCGCTGCTCAAGAGTACCGTGGTGGAGGCGAAGCTGTCCGGCAGCGGGCGTGTAATTGGGAATGGAGATCCCGCTCTCGGCGCAGAGGGGCATGCAGCGATGGCGCTCTCGGCGCTGGCAGGTGTCGGCTTCGGGGGTTCCAAGGGGGAAGCCGCCCCTTGGCAGGGAGCGCGAGGGGTAGAGCCGCTCGCAAGATTACCCACCGTGCAGGTGGTAGGGGCGCGGGGCGGCGCCCCGCAGGCAGCCTGTCGCTGCCACCAAACCGGGTGCGGGGGCGGCCAGCGCCCAATAGCGAAGGTGGTATGATTCTGGCGTCCAGTTTCCGATGAGGAGAACGGAGGTTCAACCAGATGTCTGAGCCGCACACCGCTCCCGTAATGCAGCTTCGCGTCGCGCTGACGACCAAAGCATACGACCGCCTGATGAAGTTCTACTGCGCGGGGCTCGGGCTGGACCCCGCGCAAGTCTGGTCGCATAACGGCGGCCACGGGCTGATGCTCGAGATGGGCCAGGGCACGCTCGAGCTCTTCGATGAGGAGTACGCCGCCCATATCGACGAGCTGGAGGCAGGGGCGCGAGTCAGCGGTCAGGTGCGCCTCGCGCTCCAAGTGCCGGACCTTCACGGGGCGATGGAGCGGCTGCTGGCGAACGGCGCGACGCTGGTGCACCCCCCGGTGGAGACGCCGTGGGGCGACTACAACGTGCGCCTACAAGACCCCGACGGCCTGCAGGTCACCTTGTTCCAAGCGCGCGATCAGGCCTGACCCAGCCTGTGCCCTTAGGTCAGCGCTGGCGTGAGAGGACTGGAACGCCGCTTTCTGAAGCCTTGCCTCAATCGAGGAGCCGCCGATACTGGATGAAGCCAGAGCGGCTGGCGACCTTGTCGTAGAGCGCCATCGCCTGGGTGTTGCTCTCGTGGGTGAGCCAATAGACCCGCGAGGCGCCTCGCTCCTGCGCGGCTCCGGCAACCGCCTCGATAAGCGCTCGGCCAACCCCCTGCCCTCGTAGATCCTGTGCGGTAAAGAGGTCCTGAAGGTAGCAATAAGGGCCAGTCGTCCAGGTCGAGTGGTGGAACAGGTAGTGAACGATGCCGACCAGCCGGCTGCCTTGGAACGCACCGAGGGCGTACATGGGCACCGCGGGATCGTGGAAGCGGCGCCAGGTCTCATCGGTGGTCTCGGCGGGGAGTTGCACCTGGTAGAACTCCTGGTAGCCGGCCCACAGGGGCTCCCAAGCCTCCCGGTCAGTTGCGGCGAGCGGACGAACCTCAATCGCGGTCATGGGCTTTTCTCCTGGCGGGATGTGTGACACCGCCGAGTATACCTGATCGGCCGCGAGGCGTTAGCATCAGCAGAGACGCGCTTCATCGCCCGCTAACGGGCACGAGCTGGTGAGAGAGCGCCGTAGAAGACCTGGCCTGTCCCCGCTTGAGCACGCCAGGCGTGCGCTATACTGCGCCGCAGAGCAGAACCGTGAGATCGAGCGGAAGGAGCTTGCCGTGGCACGCGTGCAATTTGGCTGGAACGCGCCTGTGATCGGGGTGCCGGAGAGTGGAGGTCAACCGATCGTCATCCAGGAACTTGAGCACGTGCTCCCCGTCGTCGCACAGCATTTCGACACTGTCTGGACTCCCGACCACTTCTATGGTTTCGATCGGATCGACGACCCCTATCTTGAGTGCTGGACCACGCTAACCTGGCTGGCAGCGACCTTCCCGCAGCTCAAGGTTGGCGGCCTTGTGCTGTGCAATAACTACCGCCACCCAACCCTGCTGGCCCATATGGGCAAGACGCTGCAGGCCTTCAGCGGGGGCAGGTTCATTCTTGGCATTGGCGCGGGCTGGCGCGCAGATGAGTACGCCCGGCACGGGTTGCCGTTCGAGTCACCGGCGACGCGCATCCGCCAGCTTGACGAAGCCATCAGGCTCATTCGCTCGATGTGGACCCAGCCGCGCACCACGTTTGCCGGCACCTACTATCAGACCCGGGATCTCCCCTGTGAGCCGAAGCCCGACCCGATCCCGCCGATCATGGTCGGAGGTGGCGGCGAGAAGCTGATGCTCCGCCTGGTGGCCGAGCTGGCCGACTGGTGGGATTACGGGGGCTCGCCCGAATCATACGCCCATAAGCTTGAGGTCTTGCACAAGCATTGCGAGGATGTGGGGCGCGACATCGCAACGATCGTGAAAAGCACACAGCTCGAGGTCCCAGCGCCCGCCGACTCCGCCGGCTCGCGAGAGCTGATCGCCAAGATCCAGCCCTATATCGATCTTGGGGTCACACACCTGATCCTCGACTGCGGTGTAGTGACGGACCCTGATCGTGTGCGGCGCCTGGGCGAGGACGTGCTGGCGCGGTTTCGGTAGCCCGCGCC
>DAOUGF010000961.1:0-3070 GCA_034429295.1 Chloroflexaceae bacterium | reverse complement strand
TAGCGGCGGTTGGCTCTCACCTCATTACCCTCGATGAGCGTGCCGGCCGCACCGCTGTAGATGTGGATGCCATGCTCCTGGTTCTGGTGCACGGTATTGTTGATAATGACGTTGTCCCTGGCATCCTGCCCTACACCGATCCCGTCGCTGCTATTCCCGTAGACAGTGTTGCCCTCGACATGCGCATCAGCCACATTGTTGAGGTTGATCCCTTGCTCGCCATTGCCGAAGGCGGTGTTGCCCTCCACGCGGTTATTGTTCGAGCCGTTATAGAGGACAATGCCGTGCAAGGTGTTGTTATAAGCCACATTGTTGCGGATAATGCTGTCGCTGCATCCCTCGGCGAGGATAATGCCGTGCTTGCCGTTATGATGGGCGACATTGCCCTCGATCAGCAGGCCGTTCGATGAGGTATGCGGGTCGATACCGTAGCGCACGCTATGGTGCACCTCGTTGCCGCGTATAATCAGCCCTCGCACCTGATAGGCGTACAGGCCATAGAAGTTGTACCCCAGCTCCCTGTCCACGATCTCTCCGCCCGTGCCCTCGAGACGCCAGGCGAGGCCGTAGGACTCGTTCGCCTCATACCCCAGGTGGTGCAGGTGCGAGCGGTAGATGCCCATCCAGGCGCCATCGCGGGCGAGCACGAAGCTGCGGCCATCTTCCAGATTCTCATCAACGCTGTTCCGCGCCGCGTCCCAGGAGCTGAGACAGGTATCACTGATGACCAGCCGCCCCCCGCGCGCCTTGATCGAGACGAAGGTTTGATCGTCGCTGCGCAGCTTCAGCCAGCGAACCTCAGGGCCGGCGATCGTGAGCGAAGCTCCCTTGCGGATCTCGAGGTTCGCCGCGAGCAACCACTCGCCCGGCTGCACCTCGGCGAGCAGATCGGGCCGCCCCAACGCGGCGGCGACCCCGGCGAGCGTCGTCGGCTCGGCCTCGTTCAACACAATCGTCTGCCGCTCCGGCTCGTAGCGCACCCCTCTGGCGGCTTGGCCGCTACCGATGGCGGTCGATGAGACGGGAGTCATACATACATCCTGACGCGCCTCGACCATCGCAACCAGGGGCGGAACCGTCTCATTCTGCAGATTCAGACGCTGGCCGCCATTATCGCCCGAGGGCAGGCTCGGCCCGGCCGGGGCGCCGCACGCCGCGAGGAGAAGCGCGCCGAGCGCCAGGAGCAGCCGCAGAGCAGCGGGCCGCAGCCAGCGCGATGGCACGGAAAATGATCGAAACGTAACGGGATTGCTTTTTAACTGATTTTTTTGTAATATAGCAGCTAGTTGAGGTGTCGGGGTATCGGATCGAAGGCGCGCTGCAGCCCTTTGGACTCCGAACCGCCGCCTACCCGGATGTCGCGTGACAGGAGAAAGGCTGTGGTCACCGATACGCGCGCAACCGACGAACTCTGGCGCCTGCTGTGGTCTCAGACGGCCAGACAGATCATCGATCGCCTGCCCCGTGAGGGTAACTGGCAACTGGTGAACGCTGGTCTTGGCTGGGGCTTGCGCTGTGATGGGGACAATCGCAACGCCTTGCTGCTGTATCCGAGTGGGGAGGGTCGCTCCTCCGGTGATCTGTCGCTGCTGATCCAGGGCAAAGGCCGACAGACGATTCCGCGCCACGGTCATAGCTATCCTGATTATCTCGCAGCTGTAGAGGATGTCGTCACCACGGTAGCGGGAAGCTATCTGTCGAGAACGAACTGAGGTTCGCAGCTGCGCCTATATCTGAAGGAGTGCCTGCCGGTGATACCGGCAGGCACTTGAACGTCTTAGCCGCCGTGTTTCTGTATCCACGCCTCGAGCTCGGCGCGCTCCGGCGCGTCCGGAACCAGGCGCAGATAGGCCTGGAACGCCGCGATCGCCTCGGGGTAGAAGCCGAGCTTGCGCTGGCTGAGGCCGATACCGTAGTAGGCTGGGCCATTGTTAGGCATATAGCTCAGCGCCGCCATGTAGTTCGCCAGTGAGCGCGAGTACTGCTTCAGCGTGTAGCGAAGCTTGCCAGCCCGCAGGTAGAGCGGACCCGGCTCGTCGCTGGTCGCGATCACGCTGCGGTAGATCTGCAGAGCCTCCTCGAGCTTACCTTCAGCCTCGAACAGCGCGGCCTGCTGGAGGGCCAACTGGCTGTTACCCGGCTCCAGCGCTTGGGCCCGCTCAAGATCGGCCCGGGCGCCATCGTAGTCGCCGAGCTTCTCAAGCAACTTGGCGCGGGCGCGGTACGAGGCTGCATCGTCGGGCCGGAGCGCCAGCACCGTATCGAGCTCCGCCAGCGCCTCCGTCGTCCAGCGTTGCCTGATGAACAGGCGGGCCCGCAGCACGCGCGCCTCGCTATTCCCGGGGTCAAGCTCGAGCACCCGCTGCAGATCGGCATAGGTGCGCGCCTGATTGTCCATCAGGGCGTAGATCCGCGCCCGCGCCAGGAGCATACTGATGTTATCCGGCGCGAACTCCAGAGCGCGGTTCACATCATCCAGAGCCCCCTCATATTCACCCTGGCTGGCACGGAAGCGCGCGCGCGCCAGCAGTGCCTGGGTCGAGTTTGGATCCAGCGCAAGAGCCTGGTCGAAATCGGTCGCCGCCGCCTGCGCTCGCCCCAGGTCGGCGTAGATGCGCCCCCGCACCAGCAGCGTCGCGATATCGTCGGGCCGCATGGCGAGGGCCCGGTTCAGATCGGCGAGGGCGCCTTGCTGGTCGCCCTGCTGGCTGAGCACCCGGCCGCGAGCCGCGAAGACACGGACATTATCCGTACCGAGGGCCAGGGCGCGCTCGAAGCTCCGCATCGCCAGATCGTACTTGCCCTGATCGGCGGCAAGCACCCCGAGCTCAATATAGCCGTCGGGGGCGGTCGCGGCGATCTGCGTCGCCTCGATAAAATCCTGCTCAGCGCGATGGCTCTCGCCAAGCGCCTGGAAGACGCGGCCACGGGCGATATAGAGCGCCATATCGTCGGGCCACTGATGGATCAGCTCGTGGTAATCGTCGAGGGCCGCGGCGAGCTCGCCACGGCGCGTGTAGAGCTCCGCTCGCTCCAGCAACGCGCCTCTGTGGCCGGGCTCCAACTCCAG
>DAOUGF010000960.1:0-3406 GCA_034429295.1 Chloroflexaceae bacterium | reverse complement strand
ACTTCGAGGCGACTTCTTCCTGGGGCATGCTGGCGGTGAACGCCAACCCCGACCTCTGGCAGGCGCTCAACGCTGTGCACGGCCGCAACCGGGCGCCGATCGGCACCGATATGTCGACCCAGAGCAGCACCAACAGCGTGCGCTTCGAGGCCCCTGAGCTCGACGCGATCATCGATGAGCTTGCCACCATCTCGCCCGACGATCCGCGGGTGGCTGAGCTCGGCCAGGAGGCGATGAAGTACTGGGTGGAGAACATGATCACCACCTCCACCATCAGCTTCAAGAAGTTCACCTCGTTCGACGACACCTACTGGACCGGCTGGCCCACCAACGAGAACCCGACGCGGCAGCCGCTCTACTGGTTCATGGGCGGGCGCTTCACCTTCGCGGACGTGGAGCCGAAGCAGTAAACCCGTAGCTTGTAGCTGGTAGCCCGTAGTCCGTACGGCGCACTGGTTCTCGGTGTGGCGTCGGGCTACGGACTACCAACTGCGGACTGCGGAGTACGGGGAGCTATGGAGCTGCTGAAGAGCTACATTCTGCCGCGGGTGCTGCAGTGGGCCGTGGTGATCGTGGTAGGCGTGACGATCACCTTCACCATCCCGCGGCTGCTGCCGGGCGACCCGGTGGAGCAGACGCTGCGGCGGGTGCTGAGCAACACGGCGATGGACCCGCGGGCGATCGAGAACTTCGAGAACGCGCTGCGGGATATGTACGGCCTGCAGGGCTCGCCGGTGGAGCAGTACTTCCGCTTCTGGGGGCGGCTATTTCGGGGCGACCTCGGTCCCTCCCTCGGCTCCTTCCCCACCCCGGTGACGACGATCATCGCCAGGGGGTTGCCCTGGACGGTGGGCCTGCTGCTGAGCTCGACCTTGATCTCGTGGGCGCTTGGGATCACCCTCGGCACGCTGGCGGCCTACTACAACTCCAAGCTCTGGTCGCAGCTGCTCGACAAGCTGCTGATCGTCATCTACCCCATCCCCTACTACGTCCTGGCGCTGCTGCTGGTGATGGCCTTCGCCTACTACATCCCGATCTTCCCACTGGTGGGCGGCGCCTCCGGGCGGCCCGGCTTCACCTTGCCATACATCCTCAGCATTGTGCGCCACGCCTTCCTGCCGGCGCTCTCGCTGGTGCTGCTCGGCACGGCCTTCCGCTTCATCATCGCCAAGGCCCTCGCGGGCAGCGTGATCGCGAGCGACTATGTGAACTACGCCGAGTTGGCGGCAGTGCCGAAGGGGAAGATCATCGGGCGCTACGTGATGCGCAACAGCTTGCTGCCCCAGGTGACCGACCTGGCGCTCTCGCTCGGCGCGCTCTTCAACGGGGCGCTGATCACCGAGGTGGTCTTCTCCTACCCCGGGATCGGCTTCCAGCTCTACACGGCGATCCTGCAGGCCGACTTCAACCTGATCATGGGCGTGACAATCTTCTCGATCATCGGCATCGCTACGGCCGTGCTGGTGGCCGACCTGATCTACCCGCTGCTCGACCCGCGGATCCGGTACCAGTGACGAGGTGACGACATGTCTGTGATCCGCGATATGTTCAGGTTCAGCCCCTCGTTCCGCTGGGGCGCGCTGTTCCTGGCGCTCATCCTGACCCTGGTCGTCCTCTCGTTCTTCTCGCCCTACGACCAGTTCGCCAGGCGCGAGGTGCCCAACAACCGACCGCCCTCGAGCCAGTATCTCTTCGGCACCACCGCCCTCGGCCAGGATGTCTTCTGGCAGGTGACCTTTGCGATCCGCAATACGCTGATCATCGCCGGGATTGCGGTGCTGGTGAGCCGGGCGATCGCCGTGCTGGTCGGCACCTTCGCCGGCTATGTGGGCGGCATCACCGACCGGGTGATCTCGTCGATCACCGACACCTTCATCGTCATTCCGGTGCTGCCATTGCTGATCCTGATCGCGACCATCCTGCAGGGCAGCCTCGGCATGGTGCAGCTCGGACTGCTGCTCGGCCTGCTCGACTGGGCCTGGCCTTCGAAGCGCTACCGCTCGCAGATCCTCGCGCTGCGTGAAGAGGAGTTCACCCAGACGGCGATCTTCTCCGGCATGAGCCGGCTGAAGATCATCCTGCGGGAGCACTTCCCCTTCCTGATCCCCTTCACGCTCGCGGATATGGTCAGCGGCTTCCTCTACGCGATCGGGATGGAGATCACCCTGGCCATCCTGGGGCTGAGCAACGTCTCGCTGCCGACGATCGGCACGATGATCTACTGGGCGAACTACTACCAGGCCTTGCTGGCGCGGCGCTGGTGGTGGCTGCTGGCGCCGATCGCGATCACGATCCTGGTGGTCGTCGCCTTCTACCTGATCTCGAGCGCCCTCGGCGTCTACCTCGACCCGCGGACGCGGCTGAAGAATCTGGCAGCGAAAGGGGCGGGCGCCTGATGAATATCGTCGCTGACATCAAGGACCTGCACGCCTACTACATCACCGAGGCCTACGGCGTGCGCCGCACCGTGCGGGCGGTTGACGGCATCTCGATCGGCATCCGCGAGAACGAGATCTACGGCATCGCCGGCGAGTCGGGCTGCGGCAAATCCACGCTGCTCAAAGTGCTGCTCGGCATGGTCACGCCGCCGCTCACGGTGGTGAAGGGCTCGGTGAGCTACAGCTTCGAGGGCGAGCGGATCGACATGGGCGCGCTGAGCCCGGCCGAGCTGCGGGCGATGCGCTGGAAGGAGCTTTCCTACATCCCCCAAGGCTCGATGCACGTGCTCAACCCGGTGCGCCGCGTCCGCGACACCTTCCGCGACTTCATCGGCGCCCACGTGAGGGCGCCTAAGCGCGAGATCGACGAGCGGGTGCGGGCCTACCTGGCCGACCTCGGGCTCCCCGAGAAGGTGCTCAGCTCCTACCCGCACCAGCTCTCCGGCGGCATGCGGCAGCGGGTGACGATCGCCTTGGCGACGATCCTCTCGCCGCGGCTGATCGTGGCCGACGAGCCGACCACCGCGCTGGACGTGGTGGTGCAGCGGGGCGTGATCCAGCTGTTGCAGGAGATCCGCGAGCGCGAGCGGAACACGATGGTGGTGGTGACCCACGACATGGGCGTGCACGCGAACCTCACCGACCGGGTGGCGGTGCTCTACGCCGGCCAGCTGATGGAGGAGGCCGACACGCGCACGATCTTCGCGCAGCCGCGCCACCCCTACACCCAGCACCTCATCCGCTCGCTGCCGAAGATCGACGACCGATCGGAGAAGTTGAGCATCCCCGGCCGGCCGCCCGCCCTCGACGACCCGCCCGGCGGCTGTCGCTTCCCCCCCCGCTGCCCCTACGTGATCGATATCTGTAAGAACGTGGTGCTGGCGATGGAGCAGGTGGGGCCGAACCATCGCGTGGCCTGCTGGCTCGTGAACGAGGGGCGGGCCAAGCGCGCCGCGGAGCGGCTTGCG
>DAOUGF010000959.1:0-11737 GCA_034429295.1 Chloroflexaceae bacterium | reverse complement strand
GGACCTCGAACTGCTCACCGTCCCGCTCCACTGTCTCGACCCGAGCACCGGTGACCACCGGCAGCTGGAAGCGGGCCGCGTAGCTGCGGAGGTAGGCGATCACCTCGTCGCGGGCGGGGTAGCGCTCCGGGTCGCCGGGGAAGGGCATGCCCGGCAGCGAGGAGAAGCGCGCCGGCGAGAAGAGCCGCAGGCTGTCGTAGTAGTGGGGCCAGGAGCCGCCCGGCTCGTCGCTCGCCTCCAGGATCACGAACGGCACGCCGGCCCGCTGTAGCTGGTAGCCGGCGGCCAGGCCCGCCTGCCCCGCCCCGATCACGATCGTCTCCACCCGCATCGCGCTTCCTTTCATCACTCTATATTGACTTCAATCGATATATCACGCCAAAAAGGACGGGTGCGGCCGAACCTTTGTCCAGCCGCGCCCGCGGCGGCATCCTACGCAGGGCGCGTGGCGCTGATGGCGCAGCTGGTGACGCGCCCGTCAAGGGCCTGCAGGGCCTCGGCGGGAAGCCCGGCGAGCATCTCCGAGCCCTGGGCGCGCAGGTCGGCGACGCTGTAGCGCTGGGTCACCTCCAGCCCGACCCGCTCGAAGCCTGCCGCCTCCAGCAGCTCGCGGTACTCGTTCATCGTCAGCGCGCCGGCGAAGCAGCTCGCCCAGCTCAGCGCCGCCCGCACCTCGCCCTCGCTGATCGGCAGCTCGCTCAGATCGCCGTCGAAGACGATGTCGGAGACCGCGAAGCGGCCGCCCGGCTTGAGCACGCGGAAGGCGTCGCTGAGCACCTGGCCCTTGTCCGGGGCAAGGTTGATCACGCAGTTCGAGATGATCACATCGACGGACTGGTCGGGCAGCGGGATGGCCTCGATATCGCCCTTGAGGAAGGCCACGTTCTTCGCTCCGACCTTCTCGGCGTTGCGGCGGCCCACCTCCAGCATGGCGTCGGTCATGTCGAGCCCGTAGACGTAGCCCTCTGGCCCGACACGCTGGGCGGCGAGCAGCACCTCCAGCCCGCCGCCTGAGCCGAGGTCAAGCACGACCTCGCCCCGCTTGAGGCTTGCCAGAGCGAGCGGGTTGCCGCAGCCGAACGAGGCGGTCACAACACCTTCGGGCAGCGTGGCGAGGGCCTCGGGGCCGTGGAGCGTGAGCTCGGTGCTGGCATCGCTACAGCAGCCGCCCGAGCTCGGCCCGCAGCAGCCGCCACCTGTGGCGGCGAGCTTGATCGCGTTGCCGTAGTGCTCCTGGACGGCGGCCTTGATGGCGGTCGGGTCGGTGGTTAGCTGGCTCATCGTCTACCTATCTTCATTGACGGTTATCGATACAGCGAGCAAGAAAAAGGCGGTGACGATCCCCACGGGGATAGTCACCGCACCGCGTCGAGGGCGCCCAGGATGCGGCCACGGAGGGCGGCGAGGGCGTCGCGCTTCACGAAGTAGTAGGCCCACAGACCCTTGCGCTCGCAGTCGATCAGCCCGGCCTCGCGAAGCAGCTTGAGGTGATGCGAGACGGTGGGCTGCTTGACCGGCAGCGCGCCCTCCAAGTCGCATACACAGACGTGCCCGTCGCTCTGGGCAAGCATGTCGAGGATCTGCAGCCGGATGGGGTGGCCGAGGATGCCAAGGTCATCGCTCAGCGCCCTGGCGGCCGTAGCGTCGATCCGCGGCGCAAGCCCCGGCAGGCAGCAGCCGCCCGTGCTCGTGGTAGTTGTCTCGGTCAGCTCAATCATCGCTCGGCTCCTTCTGCCGCGAGTATAGCAGATAGATTGAAGAGTGTCAATCTATCGTTCTGCGAATTGTGGCGGCTGCGCATCCCGTGTATCCTACGGGCAAGTGCTACGCTGGACTCAGCGGCAGATGTGAAGCCTGGAGGGGAAGGAATGGAGCCGCACATGCCCGAACAGCGCACCAGGGTGCTTTTTCTCTGCACGCACAACAGCGCCCGCTCGCAGATGGCCGAGGGCCTGCTGCGGGCGTTGGGCGGGCAGCAGTTCGAGGTGGCGAGCGCCGGTACGGTCGCTACCCGCGTTCGGCCTGAAGCGATCACGGCGATGGCAGAGCTTGGCATCGACATCACCGGGCAAAGCTCCAAAACCCTGGAGCGCTATCTTCACGAGCCGTGGGACGAGGTGATCACCGTGTGCGACGACGCAAACGACGCCTGCCCGATGTTCCCGGGCGGGCGCAACCGGCGCCACTGGTCCACCCCCGACCCGTCGGGTGTCCAGGGGGACGAGGAGACACGCCTCGCCGCATTCCGTTCGGCACGTGACTCGCTACGCGCCCGCATCGAGGCTGAGCTGCTCCGCTAATCGTCCGGTGATCGTCCTCCAGGCAGCAGTGGAGCTGCTGAGCCGCAAGCGCGGGTCCTGAGCCTGCAGAGTGAGCCGATGACAACCACCTCTGACGTTGTCGTGATTGGTGCAGGGCAGGCAGGCCTGGCCGCTGGCTACTACCTGCGCCGCACCAACCTCAGCTGGGCGATCCTCGACGCAGAGGATGGCCCAGGGGCGGCGTGGCGCCACGGCTGGGACTCGCTGCGCCTCTTCTCGCCGGCCCAGTGGTCGTCGCTTCCCGGCTGGCCCATGCCGCCATCGCTCGACGGCACGCCAGGCCGCGATGATGTGATCGCCTACTTCGCCGCTTACGAGCGGCGCTACCAGCTGCCGGTCGAGCGGCCGGTGCGGGTAATCGCGGTGCGCCGGGCCGGCGACCGGCTGCGGGTGGAGAGCGACCGCGGTGACTACCTGGCCCGCGCCGTGATCAGCGCGACAGGAACCTGGGGCAAGCCCGTCATTCCCGGCTACCCGGAGCGCGAGCGCTTCCGCGGCGTGCAGCTCCACTCAGCGCAGTACCGCTCGCCGGAGCCCTTCCGCGATCAGGTGGTGCTGGTCGTCGGGGGCGGCAACTCGGGCGCCCAGATCTTCGCCGAGGTGAGCCAGGTGGCCGAGACGTTCTGGGTCACGCTCAAGGAGCCGCGTTTCCTCCCCGACGATGTCGACGGGCGCGTGCTCTTCCAGTGGGCTACAGAGCGCTACCTGGCGCGACAGGCCGGTCGCCCTGCTGCGGAGCCGCCGGGCGGCCTCGGCGACATCGTGATGGTGCCGCCGGTGCGCGAGGCGCGGGCGCGGGGTGTCTTGGAGAGCGTGCGGCCGTTCGTCCGCTTCACGGAGACCGGCGTAGTCTGGCCCGAGGGCAATGAGACGAGGGTGGACGCTGTGATCTGGTGCACGGGCTTCGGCTACGCGCTCGATCACCTCGCGCCGCTTGGCGTCATCGAGCCAGATGGCCGGATTGCAGTACAAGGCGCGCGCGCCGTGGGCGAGCCGCGGCTCTGGCTGCTCAGCTACGGCGAGTGGACCGGCGAGGCCTCGGCGACGATCATCGGCGTCGGGCGCTACGCCCGCTCCACAGTGGCCGAGATCGCCGCCGCGCTGCAGGGCCAGGCATAGCCCGGCTACAGCAGTGGCCTGATGTTTACGCACGGTTATCATCGCTTGCCCAACCCGCTCGCCCGACCGTACTATGCTCCCCTGTCACAAGGAATCGCTGGACAGGGGCAACTATGCTGCGGAGCGTGCTGGGGGTTGTGGTCTTGCTGCTCCTCAGCGCGTGCGCGACGGCGCGACACTCTGCTGGTCCTGCGCCGAGAGCGGGTATCTTCAAGCGGGCACCCCTGCTGCCTCCACACTATCGAGTGCAGCGTCGCCGCCTGCCTGCCATCGGGCGTAGACCGCTGGCAGGAAGCGCTCGAAGTTGCCAACCTCCTCAATATTGTGCCGCAGCCAGGCCCGGCCCATCGCCTCCGACATCGCCACTGCCGGCAGTACGTAGCGGTTCAGCCCCAGCCGGCCAACCAGCGAGGCGCTGCCGACCAACATGCGCGACTCGTAGCGTGTCCCCGTCGGCTCGCTAAAAAACTCGTGCTGGAGCGTCGAGAGCTCGCCGGGCAATGGGAGCGCGGGCGTCTTCAGCGGCCCGAGCGAGAGCGCAGCCCGCTCCGTCACGAGCAGGATGCCGGTCTCATCGAGCTGTGCCACGCGATCGACAATATTGACCAGGTAGCGCGGGTTGCCGGCGAAGGCCTCGACGATATGGCGCCGGGTCCCCGGACCCCCGGCGCCGTCAGCATCCAGCGTCAAGTCGCGGTAGAAGATATGATCACGCGGGTGCCAGACCCGATAGCGAGGCACGCGACGGCCGTGATAGGCCATGCTGCCATCAATGTGGCGGAACCACCAGGAGAGCATCTCGCGGCTGACGCCGCGCAGCAGGTCGTGCTTGATCGTGAGCTCGAGCCTGCCATCCTTGAGCCGGCCGACGGTCGTCAGCGCGCTGCTGAGCGGCTTGAAGGGCCATTCCATCGGGAGCGATTGGGGGACGGGCCAGCGGTGGGGCATGGTGAGATCTCCATATCGTCTCGGCCAGCGATGATGCGGCGGCCATTAGCCTGGGCGAGTTCACCTTTGGCATACGGCAGGTTGAAGGGCGAAGGAAGCTCGCAAGTAGGACACACCAGGACGCCAGAGTTTGCCCTTCCACAGATGCTCGCCCGCGGCGGAGGTTTACCCCTTGCGGCTCAGGTCGCTGGCGTGAGGAGCGCCGCCACAACCTCAGCCACGGATCGATGCCGCATCCGCTTCTCGACCGCATCGACCTGCGCGCGTGACAGCTTCGGGGCAATGACAGCCTGCAGCTTCGCGCTGTGGGCGCGTGTCTCAGTGCGGCTCGCCACTTGCTGCTGGATATGCACCACAAGCTCAAGCGCAGCCTCGTAGTGCTGCTCGTCGGCGCGTAACGCCGCAAGCCCTGCCAGGGCGTGCAGCGTGTCGGGCAGCGCCTGCGCCGCCATCGCTGTCGTGAGCGCCTCTCGATACGCCGCTTCGGCCTTCGCTGTCTGACTGAGCGCCGCCTGGGTCATAGCGAGCTGGGTAAGCGTACGCGCGAGCTCCCACTGGGTGCCGGTGGTCCGCAGCAGGGCGAGCGTCTCGCGAAACAGGTACACCGCCTCCTGATACGCCTGCTGTCCATACGCGACCAAGCCGAGGTGGTGGAGGGTCATCGCCGTCCCCCAGCGGTCATCAGCGGCTGTGCTCAAGCTCAGACTCTCGTGGAGCAAGGCCTGGGCCTCACGGTGCTTGCCCTGCGCCACGAGGGCGATGCTGCAGAAGGTGATGCAGAAGAGCGTGGTGCGCGGGTTGCCGATCGCCCGCCAGAGCGCCAGTCCTTCGCGGAAGGCCCGCTCCGCCGCCGCGTAGTCGCCCAGGGCGTGCTCCACCATGCTCAGCCAGGTCAGACAGAGCGCGGCGGTCCAATTGTCGGCCCTGCCCCTCGCCGAGCGCAAGCTCTCGAGCAGGCTGTGCCGCGCCAGGCTGTAGTCGCCCATCTGATAGCTGACGATACCGCGGTAGGCGAGGGCCCGCGAGCGGGTGAGTGAGTCATCGCCTTGCGGCAACAGCGCCAGGCTGCGCTCGATCAGCGCAAGCGCCGCATCGAACTGGCCAAGCCGCGAGGCCAGATAGCCGTGTGCTGCGAGGGCATGGGCGAGCACGCGCGGGTGCTCCGCCTCGTCCTGGTCAGCCGCCAGTGTTGCGCCGCGCACCGGCGCAACACCTTCGCCCAGGCTGTTGGTGGCCTGCCGGAAGAGCGCCTCGCCCTCCTGGAACCAGCTGCGGTATTCGCAGAACCAGTGCAGCGTCTCAACGGAGCGCTCGATATCGTCCACACGGCGCTCGGCGACGGCCCACCCCCACGCAGTCCGAATGTTATCGATCGCGGCGCTCAGCTCCCCGAGCGTCGCCAGCAACTGCGGCCCTTGCAGCGGCTGTGCCTGCCGTTGCAACCAGGCCGCATAGTACGCGCTATGGCGCGCTCGCGTCGCCGCGAGCTCATCCCGATCCGCCTCCAGTCTGGCGAGGGCGAACTGCCGGATCAGCTCGTGGAGGTCATAGTGGCCCGTACCCGCCCGCCGCAGGAGCGACTTGTCCACCAGGGTGGCGAGCGCCGCCAGTGAGGCGCCGGCGACCTCAGCCGCCGCCTCGCGTGTGCAGCCGCCGCGGAACACCGCGAGGCGGCGTAGGACCTGCCGCTCCGCCTCGGATAGCAGCCGCCAGGAGTGGTCGAACACCGCCTGAAGCGAGCGGTGCCGCTCGGGGAGGTCGCGGGGTGAGACAGACAGTGTTGCCAGGCCCAGTGCCAGCTCCTGCGCGATCTCCTGCGGCGAGAGGGCCCGCACCCAGGCCGCGGCGAGCTCGATCCCCAGCGGCAGGCCGGCAACGAGCCGGCAGATCTCTGCGACGGCCTGCTCGTCGCCGGCCTCCAGGCGGAAGCCGTGCTGCAGGCGCCGGGCGTGCTCGCAGAAGAGCAGGACGGACGGGTAGCTCGCCAGGTTGTCCCGCAAGGCCACAGGCGGCACCGGCAGACCCGCGACCTCGACGACCCACTCGGTCTGCAGCCTCAGGCGCTCGCGCGAGGTAACCAGCAGCGTAACCTTGGGGCTTTGGGCCAGAATCTGCCCCAGCAGGCCAACCATCAGGTCGCCCGCGCCGAGCAGGTGCTCCAGGTTATCCAGCAGCAGCAGTAGCTGTTTGTCGCGCAGATGGGCCAGCAACTGCGCGGCCAGATCGGTGGCGCCGGAGGCGGCGAGGGCGAGGGCGTCGGCGATCGCCGGGACGATGGCAGAGGGCTCGCGGAGCGGTGCGAGCGGCACGAAGCAGATGCCGTCGGCGAAGCCCGCGGCCTGCGCCGCCACCTCCACGGCCAGGCGCGTCTTCCCGATCCCGCCCGGCCCGACGAGCGAGATCAGGCGGTGCTCAGGCAGCGCCAGGAGCTGCGCGAGCGCCCCCTGCTCCTGCTCGCGCCCGACGAAGGGCGTCAGATACGTCGGCAGGTTTCGCAGCGCCTGTGTGGGGCGCCGGAACTCAGCGGGGGCGGACGGCGTATCCGCCTCTGCCACATGTGTGGCCTGGAGAAAAGCCGTGCGCTCGTCGGGCGAGAGCTCGAGCATCTGCGCCAGGCGCGCTGCCATCTGGTAGGAGGGGCGCCGCTCACCGCCTTCGAGCTTCCGGATAGTCTGGGGCGCACAGCCCACCCGCTCGGCCAGCGCATCCTGGGTGAGGCCCAGGGCGCGGCGGTAGCGCTTGACCAGGCGCCCAAACGACAAGCGATCCTGCATGGGCGCTCGCTCCCCGCCCGTGCTTCACCGGGCGCTACCGCGCGTGCCTTTCAGTAGCACTCCAGTGGCGCTATTGTAGCGCACCGGTAGCTTCTCCGCGCGGTCGCCGTGTGATGTAATGGGGCCAGAGCAACGCCGACGACTGAGCGATGAGCAGGAGGATCGATATGACAACGAGCGATCGGGCGCGGGGAGTTCAGCTTGTGCGCGCCGGGGCCGGCACCTCCTGGTGGGTGGTGGGCGACACCTACACCTTCAAGGCGACGGGCGAGGACACCAAGCAGCGCTTCACGCTCTTCGAGGCCAGCATTCCGCCGCAGGCCGGGCCGCCGCCCCACGTCCATCAGGTCGAGGACGAGGCGTACTACCTGCTGGAGGGCGAGCTGGAGGTGCTGGACCACGACCGCTGGCTCACCGTGCGCCGCGGGGATTTCGTCCATATCCCGCCGGGGACGCGCCACGCCTTCAGGAACCCGGGCAGCACGCCGAGCCGGATGCTCGTCTTCCTTAGCCCGGCCGGCTTCGAGAACTTCTTCTTTGAGGTTGGGCAGCCGGCCAGGCCGGGCGAGCAGGCGCCCCCGCTCGGGTCCGAGGAGCTCGAGCGCACAGTTGCGGCGGCGCCGACCTACGGTATGGAGCTGCATCTGCCCGATGGGGCATAGGCATTGAGCGATCCAGAAACGAGGAGCAGATCGATGCAGGCACAATCACTACAGGCCCTTCAGGGTGCGCTGAACATCGTACCCCCTGGGGCTGTTATCGCCCCAGGCGCCGAGTGGCAGCGCCGGGCCGTCGAGCGCTACCGCCGGCAGCAGCCTGACGCAGCGGCGGCGCTGCGGGCTGAGATCGCAGCGCGCGTGGGCCGACTCACCGGCCGTGGCGTCGATCTGAGCACGGTCGTGGTGGATGAGCAGCAGCAGGCGGCTTTGGTGACCATTGATGGTGTACAGTTTCACTGGGACCGTACGCACCTGACAGTCATCCGCCCGTGCGCCCACTGTGGCCTCGGCAGCTTCGCTAGCCCGCCGATCCATGACGCAGGCGATCTGGGCTACGCCCTGAGCGACTGGCGGCCGCTCCACCCCGACTGTCAGCCGTTCGAGCCCGACGATATCCACTAGCCGTCGCACCCCGACTCTGCGGTTGCGGCGCTCGCTCTGACTTGTGGTAAAGGAGCCCTCGGCGTGGACGACACACAGTGGATTGAGCTTGCCGTAGACGCCTGCAATCACGCAGGCATCGAGTATGGCACGATTGAGCCGATCGCGACCTGGGATCAGGAGTATCGTGCGAATGCGGTGTATCGTCTTGGTGGACAGCGATACCTCAAACTCTTTGGCCCCACTGCCGAACGGCAGTTTCACGTCGAACGCGCCGTCTTACGAACCCTTGAGGCCCATTCGTCCATCTCGGCTCCTCATATCATCGCCGAGGGCAACCGCAGGCCAGGCCCGCCCTATCTCGTCCTCTCAGAAGTGCCTGGCTCGACAGCGGAGCAGGTTTGGGACATCCTCTCGCGTTCTGAGCAACTGGCAATCGCCAGGGATCTTGGCGTGATCACCGCTGCCATCCACCGCCTGCCGCAGCAAGAGCTGCTCGCCGTGGAGCAGCAGTACGGCGGTAGGCTGGAACAGATCAGGCGAGAACAGGCGCGGCGAATAGCGCATATCGATGCGACGGAGGCGCTCTCAGCCCAGCAGCGCAGCGATATGATCCACTTTTTGAAGGTGGAGGCAGCCGAGCATCTCGATGGCCCGCCGACGCTCGCCCACTGTGAGCTCGCCCATAACCATCTCTATCTCTCTCGGGAGACAGGCGCGTGGCACGTAAGCGGGCTCATCGACTGGGCAGACGCGATGCTTGGCCCGCCGGAGTGGGATGTCACCTTCTTGTGGTTTTGGACATTCTCGCGCGACCGCGAAGCGATGCGCACCTGCCTCAAGGCGCTGTACGCAGTTAGTCCTCGACCTGAGCACTTCGCTCGGCGCTGCCTGGCTGCGATTCTGCACACCCACTCCGGGCCTGCGCTTTGGGCGGAATTCGCTGAACAGGCGGGCGGGCCAGAGCGTATCGTACAGACGATGACGGAATATCTCTTCCCTCCCGAGGTGTTCGGGCCGCCTGACTGACGAGCTGCCAAGCTGAAGCCTAAGGCGCTAGAGCCAGCCCTTCTGCTCAGCGAGGCGCGCCGCCTCGGTGCGGTTGTGCACGCCCAGCTTCTGGATCACGGTGGAGAGGTGGTTGCGCACCGTGCCCTCGGAGAGCGTCAGCCTGGCCGCGATCTCAGCGACGCTGGCGCCGTCCCGCGCGCTGGCCAGCACCTCGCGCTCGCGGCTCGTGAGCGGGCTGTCGCCGTCGCTGAGCGCCGCGAGCGCCAGCTCGGGGTCCACCACCCGCTCGCCCGCCATCACCCGTCGGATCGCAACTACCAGAGCAGCGGCTGGCGCCTCCTTGAGCAGGAAGCCGACCGCGCCGCTCGCCATGGCCCGGCGCAGGTAGCCGCTGCGCCCGAAGGTGGTCAGCATAATCACCCGACAGCGCGGCAGTTGCTGCTGGAGGGCCTGGGCGGCGCTCAGCCCATCGCCGCCGGGCAGCTCGATGTCGAGCAGCGCCACGTCGGGGCGCGCGGCCAGGGCGGCCGGGAGCACCTCGTCGCCCCGGCCCACCTCGGCGACCACCTCGATGTCCGCCTCCAGGCCGAGCAGCGCAACCAGCGCCCCCCGGACGAGGGTCTGGTCCTCGGCCAGCAGCACGCGGATCATGGGTCGCCCTCTTGCCCCGCCGCCCGGCTGTGGGGGAGCGCCATGTGCAGGCGAAAGCCCGCGCCGCCCTCCCGTTGCAGCGGCCCGGCCTCGAGCCATCCCCCCTGAGCCCGCACGCGCTCAGTCAGTCCGGCTAGCCCGCTCCCGGCCTGCAGAGGCGCCCCAGCTCCGCCAGGCGGCGCCGCTCCCTCGCCATCGTCGCGCACCTCGACATGGACGAACCCGTTCGCCTGCCAGATCCGGATCGCGCAGCGACGCGCACGACTGTGCCGGATCACGTTGGTCACCCCCTCACGCACCACCCAGCCGAGCGCCGCGTCGGCGGCGGGCGGAAGCGTGACCGCATCATCCTCGATCGCGGCGGCGATCCCGGCCGCATCCAGCAGTTCCCGCGCCGCATCCAGCTCGCTCCGCAGGCTCGGCTGGCGATAGCCGGCCACCGCCTCGCGCACCTCGCGCAGGGTCTGCCGAGCCACCCGCTCGACGTCCCGCATCTCCCCGGCCGCCCGCACCGGCTCGCTCGCCACCAGGCGACCAGCGAGCTCACTCTTCAAGGTGATCATGGACAGGGTGTGGCCGAGCAGGTCGTGGAGGTCGCGCGCCAGGCGCAGCCGCTCCTCGACCACCGCCAGGCGCGCCAGCTCGCGCCGGGTGGCATGCAGCTCGCTCAGCGCCTGGGCCAGGCGCGCCAGCCCGGCCATGTCCAGGCCAAGGCCGCGCACGACCAGCGCGAGCGGGAGCAGGTGCAGCCAGTCGGCCCGGGCGACGCCGCCGCTGAGGACCACACCGGCGCCAATGGTGAGCAGCGTCAGGATCATCACCGCCACGAAGGCCGGCTGCGGCGGGAGCATGACACCAACCATGGCGCTGAGGCCGACGAAGAGCCAGAGGAAGCTGCCGCCATAGGCCAGGCTCAGCACAAGGACGAGGGCGGTGAGCAGCCCGCACAGAAGCGCCGTCTGGGCCAGCGTCCGCGGCTTGGGTCCTGCCCGCAGCGGGTGGGGCCAGAGCAGCCAGAGGTAGCTCACAACGAAGATCGCGAGTCCGGCGAGGGCCAGGAGCAGCTGAGGGGTCGCGGGCGGCCGCTGCGCGAGCGTGAGGAGGGGAAACAGGAGGCAGATCAGCCAGAAGGCGGCGTAGAGGCGCCAGAGCCGGCGGGAGATCCCGCTGGAGCGGACGAGCACATCAGGCTCATCGCCGCCAGGAGTTGCCAGGGTCGGCCCTGCCTGCGCGGGCCCGGCCAGGGTGTGGAGCACTGCTCGTTTCATACTGGTGCGAGCTCCGTCTGCCACAGCCACACATCGCCTACGCGATTCTACCACCCCTGCGCTCGCTTACGCCTCAGCCGGAGCTTCGATAACGACGGTCCCTGCCGCGCCATCAACGGTAATACGGCTGCCGGTGACGATACGCGCCGTCGCGCCGGCCACGCCTACAACCGCGGGGAGCCCATACTCGCGGGCGACAATGGCGCCGTGGGCCATCGCCCCGCCGAGCTCCATCACCAGGCCAGCGGCGTTGAGGAAGAGTGGCGTCCAGCCGGGGTCGGTCGCCGGCGCTACCAGGATCTCCCCCGGCAGCAGCCGGGCGCCGTGCGGGTCGTGCAGCACGCGGGCCAGGCCGGTGGCGCGCCCGGCGGCGGCTGCGGTACCCTTGAGGATCTGGGCGTGCGGCTCTTCCTGTGGTTGCTGGGTGGCTGGCTCAGTGCCATCGGAGAGCAGCACGAGCGGCACGTGGCGCCGCCCGCGCTCCTCGGCGTAGCTGGCACGTCGTTCGCTGACTGTGGCGCGCAGATCAGCCCCAGGCAGCGCAG
>DAOUGF010000958.1:0-7819 GCA_034429295.1 Chloroflexaceae bacterium | reverse complement strand
ACGGCCGGCAACAAGTTCCTGATCGTTCGCACGATCTTCGAGAATAGCGGCAGCGAGGCCGAGCCGGTCTCCACCCTGCTCCAGATGTCGCTGATCGGCCCCGACGGCACCAAGTACTCGATCGATCTCAGCGCCGCCGTGCTGGCCGAGCAGACCCCTGACGGCGAGGTGCCGGCCGGCGGCAGCCTCGAGGGCGGCGTTGGCTTCCAGGTGCCCGCCAACGCCTCCGGCTTCACCTTCGTCTTCGAGCCGTTGATCAACGGCAAGCCGGTGGGCGTGGCGCTGGACTAGAGGGATCTCATCCGTCAACCACGTAGGGCCGAAGCATTCGCCGGGCGAATGCTTCGGCCCTACGCTTCCCGCCAGGCCAATCCTTAGATCCCCAGCGACACGTACTTCTCCTCGAGATACTCGTTGATGCCGGTCGGCCCGCCCTCTCTGCCGAGGCCGCTCTGCTTGACGCCGCCGAAGGGCGCCTGGGCGGTGGAGGGCAGGCCATCGTTCATGCCGACGATGCCGTACTCTAAGCCCTCGGCCATGCGCCAGACGCGGCTCACGTCGCGGGTATAGCAGTAGGCCGCCAGCCCGTATGGCGTAGCGTTGGCCTGCCGCAGCACCTCCTCCTCCTCGTCGAAGGGGATCAGCGGGGCCACGGGGCCGAAGGTCTCCTCGCGGGCCACCAGCATCTCGGCGCGGGCGTCGGCGAGCACGGTGGGCGTCCAGAAGGCGCCGTCGCCGATCCCGTCGTACGGCCCGCCGCCCGCGAGCAGCGCCGCGCCGCCGGCCAGGGCGTCGGCCACGTGCCGCTCCACCTTCTCGCGGGCCTGCCCGTCGATCAGCGGGCCGATCACGGTCTCGGGGTCGAGCCCGTTGCCCACCCGCAGCGCCCGCACCTTCGCGGTGAAGGCGTCGGCGAAGCGCTCGTAGATGCCCCGCTGCACAAAGATGCGGTTGGCGCAGACGCAGGTCTGCCCAGCGTTGCGGAACTTCGAGGCGATCGCGCCCTGTACGGCCGCGTCGAGGTCGGCGTCGTCGAAGACGATGAAGGGCGCGTTGCCGCCGAGCTCGAGCGAGAGCCGCTTCACCGTGGCGGCGGACTGCTGGATCAGCAGCTTGCCGACCTCGGTGGAGCCAGTGAAGCTCACCTTGCGCACCCGCTCGTCGGCGAAGATCGTCTCGGCGAAGGGCTCCGGGTTGCTGGCGGTGATCAGGTTGAACGCGCCAGCCGGCAGCCCGGCCTCACCCAGGATGCGCCCGAGCTCAAGGGCCGAGAGCGGCGTCTGCTCGGCGGGCTTGGCCACTACCGTGCAGCCGGCGGCCAGGGCCGGGCCGAGCTTGCGGGCCAGCATCGCGGCGGGGAAGTTCCAGGGCGTGATCAGCGCGCAGACGCCCACCGGCTGCCGCAGCACGAACAGCCGTTTGTTGGCGACGCTCGCCGGGATGCTGGTGCCGTAGATCCGCTCGGCCTCGCCGGCGAACCAGCTCAGGAAGCTCGCGGCGTAGGCGATCTCGCCGCGGGCCTCGCTCAGCGGCTTGCCCTGCTCCAGCGTCATGATCGTCGCCAGGCGCTCCTGGCGCTCCAGCATCAGCGCGGCGGCCTTGCGCAGCACCGCGGCCCGCGTGGGCGCTGGCGTGGCGGCCCAACCGGGCAGCGCGGCAGCCGCGGCGTCGATCGCCGCCCGCGTCTCGTCGGCGCCCCCGTCCGGCACCTCAACCAGTAGCTCGCCGGTGGCGGGGTTCGTCACGGCGAAGCTGGCGCCGCTCGCCGCCTCGCGCCACTCCCCGTCGATCAGCAGGCCGTATGTCGCATCTCCCAGTGTCGCCGCGGCGACCGCGGCGGGATCAATGGTCGTGCTCATCTGCTCCTCCTTCCGCATCCCGCAGCATCATGTAAGGTAGTATACCCCTACCCGCCTGTGAGAGCACAGGCGCGTAGCGATGGAGGAGGCGATGGCGCCCTTCAACGGCCTCGGCATGCATCTCGGCAACCTCTCACGCCTCTCAGCGGCGCAGACCCGCTCGATCAGCCCTGAGAACTTCAGCGGCGCCAAAGGCGCCGGCGGCCTGGCCACCGACGGCACCGGCGCCCACGCGGCCCGCGAGCTCGGCCAGGGCTGGAAGCTCTCGCCTTCGGTGCGGATCGGCCCCGGCGAGTGCCGCGAGCTCGCCGATATCCAGGGCAGCGGCGCCATCCAGCATATCTGGCTCACGCCCACCGGCAACTGGCGCTTCAGCATCCTGCGGATCTACTGGGACGACCAGGAGCACCCGTCGGTCGAGTGCCCGCTGGGCGACTTCTTCGCCTGCGGTTGGGGCAAGTACGCCCAGATCTCCTCGCTGGCCGTCTGCGTTAACCCGGGCAGCGCCTTCAACTGCTACTGGGAGATGCCCTTCCGCAAGCGCTGCCGCATCACGCTCACCAATATCGCCGACGAGTCGATGACCCTCTACTACCAGATCACCTACGCCCTCACCGAGGTGCCGGACGACGCGGCCTACTTCCACGCCCAGTTCCGCCGCACCAACCCGCTGCCCTACAAGCAGGTCTACCGCATCCTCGACGGGGTGCGTGGCCAGGGCCACTACGTTGGCACCTACATGGCCTGGGGCGTGAACAACAATGGCTGGTGGGGCGAGGGCGAGATCAAGTTCTACCTCGACGGCGACGACAAGGCGCCCACGATCTGCGGCACCGGCACCGAGGACTACTTCTGCGGTTCGTACAACTTCGATGTGGGCAAGGAGAACGGCGGCTACCGCGAGTTCACCACGCCATACTCAGGGCTGCCCCAGGTGCTCCGCCCCGACGGGCTCTACCAGTCGCAGATGCGCTTCGGCATGTACCGCTGGCACATCACCGACCCCATCCGCTTCCAACAGGATCTGCGGGTGACGATCCAGGCCCTCGGCTGGCGCAGCGGCGGGCGCTATCTACCGCTCCAGGACGACATCGCCTCTGTCGCCTACTGGTACCAGACGCTGCCCACCGCCCCGTTCCCCCCGCTTCCCTCCCGCGACGAGTTGGAGATTATTTGAGCCGGGCGGCTCGCTCCCTCTGAGCTCTTTGGGTAGGCCCGTAGGGGCCAAAGCATTCGCCCCAGATCGCTTGTGTGCTACGGGCGCCGTCCGGGGCGAATGCTTCGGCCGTGCGTTCCGAGCGACCAAATTAGGGATTGGGGAGCACCTGACGGCCTCGAACCTACCCCGCCACCGTCTGGTGCGAGAAGCGCACCGTCGTGAAGCGCTCGGGCACGTGGTTATCGGCTGATCCGATCGATGACCAAGCCCAGCCCACGTGGGTCACGCCGCCATTCAGGCGGAGTTTCTCATAGCGGCCGAAGAAGATCCGCCACTCGTCACCCTCCCGCGGCGGCAGTTCGCGGTCGCCGGCCAGCCAACCCATGCCCGCCCAGGGGAAGGCGAGCTCCACCGTCCAGCCGCGATGGTGCGTGGTGCAGTCGTTGAGCGTACCGTCCACGTGCACCGCCGTCCGCAGGCCCGGCATGTCCCAATCGATGAAGGCCCAGCGCACGCCGCGGGGGTGGGTGCCCCACCAGAAGTGCTCGCCGCTGCGGTCGTGGTTGCCGCCGAAGGAGAAGGCCTTGCGCTCCAGCAGGTCGAACTCCGGCACGTCGAAACGCCCGCCGCGCCGATAGGCGTCTTTCCAGATGAAGAAGACCTCGTAGACGGTGCCGAGGGCGTTGATCTCGAACTCGTAGTAGCAGTCGCCCCCGTCGATGAACACCTCCACATCGTTCTCGAGGAAGATCAGCCCGTCGCGCTCGCTGATGCTGGCCTGCACGCAAGGCTCCTCCAACCAGAAGCCGACGTAAAGGTAGTCGTCGTCCCACAGGGCGGCGGCCCTGCTCTCGTAGAGCGCCGGCGCGCCGTCCACCACATCCACGAACCTCGACGAGCGAGGGGCCAGCAGCCAAGCCTCCTCGTCGAGGCGCCCGTCGATCACGAGGGGCTGGCTGGTGCGGAAGCAGGTGTAGGGCTCGTCCGCCGGGGCGGGGTTGGGCGCTGACATAGGGCCTCCATGGAGCTGGTGCAATTTCAGGCGGCCTACTTGGCCATGTCGCTTGGCTCTCTGGCTTTGTGAGGCTCTCGCTGTACGGGCACCAAGGCGCGGCTCTGTGCCGCACAGTATAGCGCCCAAGGCGGGGCCGGCGGCTCGACCGTGGTATAATCGCCGCCGACACATTTTTGGGCGGCAGTAGGCGCCAGCAGGCTACTGCCGCCATATTCTCACCTCTCACTTCTCACTTCGCATAGGGAGCGCGATGCCAAAGCGCAGCGATCTTCATACCATTCTGATCATCGGGTCGGGGCCGATCGTGATCGGCCAGGCCTGTGAGTTCGACTACTCCGGCGCCCAAGCCTGCAAGGCCTTGCGCGAGGAGGGCTACCGCGTTGTGCTCGTCAACTCCAACCCGGCGACGATCATGACCGATCCCGGCCTCGCCGACGCCACCTATATCGAGCCGCTCACCGTCGAGAGCCTCGAGCGGATCATCGCCAAGGAGCGCCCCGACGCCGTGCTGCCTACCGTCGGCGGCCAGACGGCCCTCAACCTCGCGGTGGAGCTCCACGAGGCGGGCGTGCTCGAGCGCTACGGCGTTGAACTGATCGGCGCCTCCGTCGAGGCCGTGCGCATCGCCGAGGACCGCCAACTCTTCAAGGACAAGATGCTCGAGATCGGGCTGCAGGTGCCCACCTCCGGCACGGCCCACACCCTCGACGAGGCCCTCGCCCTCGTGGCCACCGTCGGCTTCCCCGCGATCATCCGCCCCTCCTTCACCCTCGGCGGCGCCGGCGGCGGCATCGCCTACAACCTCGAGGAGTTCAGGGCGATCGTCGAGGGCGGCCTCGACGCCTCCCCCGTCTCCCAGGTGCTGATCGAGGAGAGCGTGCTCGGCTGGAAGGAGTTCGAGCTCGAGGTGATGCGCGACCGCATGGACAACGGCGTGATCATCTGCTCGATCGAGAACATCGACCCGATGGGCGTCCACACCGGCGACTCGATCACCGTCGCCCCCGCGATGACCCTCACCGACCGCGAGTACCAGCGCATGCGCGACATGGGCCTCGCCGTGCTGCGGGCCGTGGGCGTGGAGACGGGCGGCTCCAATGTGCAGTTCGCCGTGCACCCCGGCGACGGCCGCATCTACGTGATCGAGATGAACCCCCGCGTCAGCCGCTCCTCGGCCCTCGCCTCCAAGGCCACCGGCTTCCCGATCGCCAAGATCGCCGCCAAGCTCGCCGTCGGCTATACCCTCGACGAGCTGCCCAACGATATTACGAGGGAGACTCCGGCCAGCTTCGAGCCCACCCTCGACTATGTGGTGGTGAAGATCCCCCGCTGGACCTTCGAGAAGTTCCCCCAAGCCGACCAGACCCTCACCACTTCCATGAAGTCGGTGGGCGAGGTGATGGCGATCGGTCGCACCTTCGCCGAGGCCTACCAGAAGGCCTGGCGCTCGCTGGAGCAGGGCCGCATGGGCTGGGGCGCCGACGGCAAGGACACGATCAACCCCGAGCGCCTGCGCGAGCGGCTGATCACGCCCAACCCCGAGCGCCATTTCTACATCCGCTACGCGCTGCAGAGCGGCATGCACGCCGAGCAGATCGCCGCCCTCACCAAGATCGATCCCTGGTTCATCGAGCAGCTGGAGCAGTTGGTGCATATGGAAGGCCGCCTGCGGGCCTTCTCCCTCGCCACCGTTCCCGCCGAGCTGCTGCGCCAGGCCAAGCGTATGGGCTTCTCCGACGCGCAGCTCGCTCATCTGTTGAATGTGGAAAACCAGGGGACAAAGGGACATGGGGACGCGGCGACCCCTGCGCCCTACTCCCCCGAGCTGGCGGTGCGCGAGCGACGGAAGGCCCTCGGCATCCTCCCGACCTTCCACCGGGTGGACACCTGCGCCGCCGAGTTCCCCGCCGACACGCCCTACATGTACTCAAGCTACGAGAGCGAGGACGAGGCCGCGCCCACCGACCGCAGGAAGGTGATCATCCTCGGCTCCGGCCCCAACCGCATCGGCCAGGGGATCGAGTTCGACTACTGCTGCGTCCACGCGGTCTTCGGCCTGCGAGCCCTCGGCTTCGAGACGATCATGGTCAACTGTAACCCCGAGACCGTCTCGACCGACTACGACACCGCCGACCGGCTCTACTTCGAGCCGCTGACGCTCGAGGATGTGCTCAACATCGTCGAACTGGAGCGCCCCGAAGGCGTGCTGGTGCAGTTCGGCGGGCAGACGCCGCTGAAGCTCGCCCGCGCCCTGGAGGCGGCCGGCGTGCCGATCTGGGGCACCGCGCCCGAGGCGATCGATCTGGCCGAGGACCGCGACCGCTTCGGCGCCCTGCTCGACCGGCTCGGCATCCCGGCGCCCGCCCACGGCAGCGCCACCTCAACCGCCGAGGCCATCGCCGCCGCCCGCGCGATCGGCTACCCGGTGGTCGTGCGCCCCTCCTACGTGCTCGGCGGCCGCGCTATGGCGATCGTCTACGACGACGAGGCCCTGGAGCGCTACATGCGCGAAGCCGTCAACGCTTCACCCGAGCACCCCGTGCTGATCGACCGCTTCCTCGAGGACGCCTTCGAGATGGATGTGGATTGCGTGGCCGACGGCGAACAGGTGGTCATCGCCGGGATCATGGAGCAGATCGAGCTCGCCGGCGTCCACTCCGGCGATAGCGCCTGCGTGATCCCCACCTACATGGTCGCGCCCGAGCACGTGGCAACCATGCGCGACTACACCGTGCGCCTCGCCAAGGAGCTCGGCGTGGTTGGCCTGATGAACGTCCAGTACGCCATGAAGGACGACGTGGTCTACGTGCTTGAGGTGAACCCGCGAGCCTCCCGCACCATCCCCTTCGTAGCCAAGGCCACCGGCGTGCCCTGGGCGCAGATCGCGGCTCAGGTGGCGGTGGGCAAGCGCCTCGCCGAGTTCGACTTGCCGAAGCTCGATTTTGAGCCGAACGGCGCGGCCACCACATACCACGTGAAGGAGGTGGTGCTGCCCTGGGGCCGCTTCCCCGGCGTGGACACGCTGCTCGGCCCGGAGATGCGCTCCACAGGCGAAGCGATGGGCAGCGGCGCCAGCTTCGGCGAGGCCTTCGCCAAGGCCCAGCTCGGCTGCGGCCAGATGCTGCCCCGCAGCGGCAACGCCTTCCTGAGCGTCAACGACCGCGACAAGGCCACGCTCATCCCGATCGCCCGCGACCTGGCCGCCCTCGGCTTCACGCTCCTCGCCACCAGCGGCACTGCCGCCGCGCTCCAGGCGGCCGGCCTGACGGTCACGCCGATCTACAAGGTAAACGAGGGGCGCCCGAATGCGGTTGACTACGTGAAGAACGGTCAGATCGCCCTGATCGTCAACACGCCGCTGGGCAAGGCGAGCTTCTTCGACGAAGCCGCCATCCGGCGCGCCGCGATCGTCTACGGCGTGCCGATCCTCACCACCCTCTCGGGCGCCGCCGCCGCCGTGCAGGCGATCCGCGCCCTCCGCGACGACGTCTGGACTGTTCGAAGCCTCCAGGAGCGGGCCGCCGGGAGCTGGCAGAGTGACAGGGTGACACGGTGACAACCTGACGATGCCGATAGGTGTCACCTTGTCACCTTGTCAACATCTGGCGGAAACGGGCTCGTAGCCCCGCGAGCGTATACTGCCCTTTGGCGAGAGATGAGCCTGGATCAGAGGGCTGCGGTGAGCGTCGATAGTCCCAACCCATCAGATCTGGCGCGCGAGCTAAAGCTCGCGCGTCGCCGGCTAGAGCAGATCTTTCTGGCAAGCCCGATCGCAATGATCGAGGC
>DAOUGF010000957.1:0-2259 GCA_034429295.1 Chloroflexaceae bacterium | reverse complement strand
CGGCCGTACCGGCACGGCAGGGCCGCGGCTGCCGCGGCCGCCTGGGCGCCCGCGAGCGCCGAGGGAGCCCTCGCGCTCGTCGGGGCCGCCCGGCCCGCGACGCCCACTGCCGCCCCGGCCGCCACCCCGGCCGCCGCCGCCGCCGCCGAAGGATCTACCGCCACCGCCGCCGCCACCGGGGCGACCGCCACCACCGCCGGGACGGCCACCGCCGCCGCCGGGGCGACCACCACCACCGCCGGGACGGCCTCCGCCACCGCCGCCGCGGCTGGCGGCGCTATAGAATGTGGTGCGCGTATCATCTGTAGATGGCATGATCTATCTTCCTTTCTCGCCTAGCGGAAGCCCGTCGGCCGTCGCCGGTGGGGGCGGCAGGCATTGAACTTCACTTCTCGTATCTGGCTCGTCCGTCGCGTTTGGTGGGGCGAGGCTCGCGGCGAAGGTCAGCAGCGTGGCGCGATCATCGGGGTGGAGTTGCTCGACCCGCAGGGCCCGCTCAAGCGCCCGGCGCTTCAGAGCCTGCTGCCAGCAGAGCGGATCGTGGCACAGGTAAGCCCCGCGCCCGTTCCGCTTGCCGCTGAGGTCAACTGCCACCCGCCCCTCGGCGTCGCGGACAACCCGGATCAGGCTGCGCTTCGCCTCGCCGCGCCGACAGGCGACACATGTGCGCTGGGGAATATGTTTTTGCCGCTGAGTGCCCTTGCTCGCCAAGTTCCGCCTACTCTTCTTCGTCTGAGCCTGTGCTCTCGATCAGGATATAGGACGCGATCAACTTATCGTTGTGGTAGATGTACAGCTTCTGCGAGGTGGCGCGGAGCTGCACCGTCTCCCCGATCAAGTCGTTGCCGAGGGGGCCGTAGCGCCCATTCTGATAAACGATCGTGCCGTCGGCGCGAACCTTCCGCGTCTCGACCTTGGCCGAGGCCAGCTCGACCTCCGTCTGCATCTGTTCGGCCTCAGCGTAGCCGCGGGCCTCAGCGGCGGCGCGCTCCTCCTCCAGCAGGGCCGTGGCGCTCTTGATATCGATCCGCCAGCCGGTGAGCTTGGCGGCGAGACGCACATTCTGGCCCTCTTTGCCGATCGCCAGGGAGAGCTGCTTGTCGGGCACGATCACCAGCGCCGCGTGGTCGTCTTCGTTCAGGTGCACCTCCACCACTTGGGCGGGGGAGAGCGCGTTGGCGATGAACTCCTTCGGGTCCGGCGACCATTGGACCACGTCGATCTTCTCGCCGTTCAGCTCGTTGACGATATTCTGGATGCGGATGCCCCGCATGCCCACGCAGGAGCCCACCGGGTCGATACCCTCCTGGCGGGCGGCCACGGCCACCTTGGTGCGCAGCCCCGGCTCGCGGGCGATCGACTTGATCTCCACGGTGCCGTTGTAGATCTCCGGCACCTCCATCTCGAAGAGCCGCATGATCAGGTTCTTATGGGTGCGCGAGGCGATCAGGCGCGGGCCCCGATCCTCCCGGCGGATCTCCATAAGATAGACCTTGAGGCGCTGGCCATGGTAGTAGCGGTCGTTATCAACCTGCTCCTTGGGCGGCAGGATCGCCTCCGCCTTGCCCATTTCCAGGATGACGTTACCCTTGGCCATGCGCTGCACGGTGGCGGTGATCAGCTCGCCCTCGCGATCCATATACTCGCCGTAGATGTGCTCCCGCTCAACCTCCTTGATGCCCTGGAGCACAACCTGCTTTGCGGTCTGGGCGGCGATGCGGCCGAAGTCGTTAGGCGTGCTCTCGACCATCACCATCTCGCCGAGCTGCACGTCCGGCTTGATCTTCACGGCCTCACTGATATCGATCTCAAAGCGGTCGTCGAGCACATCATCGACCACCTGCTTCTCCGCGTAGACGCGGGCGGCGCCGCTTTGGGGGTCGAGGCGGACCGTCACTTCCATGGGCGGCGGGTTGTTGCCCAGCGTGCGCTTGTAGGCGGTGATGAGGGCCTTCTCCATCACGTCGATGATCGCCTCTTTGGGGATGCCCCGCTCCGCCGCGATCTGGGAGATTGCTGTGTAAAAGTCGCTCTTCATTGCGCGTCTCACTCGCCTACAACAAGAAAAGTGGGGGCTACCCACTTTCCAAAGCGTCCGGCCAGACCGTGTTTCCAGCACCGCAGCGGCCTCCCCGGCGCCGAAGCAATCTCCGCCTGTGGCGGCATACTTCGCCTCTTCCGGGCGGCGCTACGCTCACAGGAAGCGTGCTTACCGACGATTCATCGCAGGTATCCCAGGGCGGCCCGGCCGGGCCGGCC
>DAOUGF010000956.1:0-6180 GCA_034429295.1 Chloroflexaceae bacterium | reverse complement strand
GAAGATCGAGAAATCCCAGTACGATCGCAGCTCAGGCCGGTGTAGGAAGATCCCATCGAACACCAGGATGTCGCCGGCCTGAGCCTGGGCCTCTGGCACACTGACTGGTGCGTCCGAGCGGTGATCGAAGACCGCGGTGCGGTAGCGACCATCCCCGCCTGGGCTGAGCGGGTCGAGCAGCACAGCCCGCAGCTGCCCGTAGTCGTAGGAGTCGCGGAAGAAACCTTCGGGTGAGAGCCGGCCCCGGCGGTAGCGCAGCGCCTTGGGATTGTGAAACGAGTCCACAGAGGCCCGGATCACCGGCCTGCCCGCCGCGGCGAGCAGCCGGGCGAGCTCGTCGCCGAACACGCTCTTGCCGGCGCCGTCTACACCATCGATGGCGACCAGCGTTACCCCCGCCACGGTGAGCCGCAGGATGGTGCCGGCGAGCCGCTCAAGGAGCGCCTGGCGGGCTGGTAGTGGAGGTGTGGGGTTGGTCATACTGCTTCTGCCTTGCTCAGCTGCCGGATACTCCGCGCCGGCTGCGGGATGCTCACAGAATAGCTCCGCCTGCTGTCGATCTGGGCCGCAGCCATTCGTATAGATGGCGAGAACCGTCTCATAGCAGAAGGAGCGACCATGGGCAAGCTGGTGGTGCTGATGCACCTGACGCTCGATGGCGTGATGCAAGCGCCGGGCCGGCCCGACGAGGATCCTCGCGATGGCTTCACGCACGGGGGCTGGGCGGCGCCCCGCGGCGCGACGATCGATATGGCCAGCCTGGGGATGGGCGAGACCGAGGCCTTGCTCTTCGGGCGCCGGACCTACGAGGACTTCTATGCCTTCTGGCCGCATCAGGCTGATAATCCCTACACCGGGATGCTCAACGCCATGCAGAAGTATGTCGCCTCGACTACGCTGCGGGAGCCGCTGCCCTGGCAGCACTCTACCCTGATCAGCGGCGACGTCGCTGAGGCCGTTGCCGGGCTCAAGGCCCAACTGGCCGGGAACCTGCTGATCATGGGCAGCGGTGTGCTGCTCCAGTCGCTGATGCGGCATAATCTCGTTGACCGCTACGCCCTGCTCATCCATCCGCTGGTGTTGGGTGCGGGCCGGCGGCTCTTCGAAACGGGCGGGCCGCCCGCCGAGCTCCAACTCATCGGCGCAACCACGACGGCCTCCGGCGTGATCGCGGCGACCTACGAGCCGGCTATGTAGCGTCACAGAGAATTTTCGGTAGGCCCTGTAGGGCCGAAGCATTCGCCTCAGGTCGCTCGCGTGGTACGGGTGTTGTCCGGGGCGAATGCTTCGGCCGAACATTCCGAGCGACATGTATGAGAAGGAGCGTAAGCCGATGCCGCAATACCTCTTGAGTCTTTACCAGCCCAACGGCGATCCGCCGCCCGCCGAGGTCCTTGAGCGGGTGATGCGGGAGCTCGATGCCGTGAACCAGGAGCTCAGGGCCGCGGGCGCCTGGGTCTTCACCGGTGGCCTGCACGCCCCGAGCACCGCCACCGTGGTGCGCCACCGCGAGGGCGAGACGCTGCTGACCGACGGCCCCTTCGCCGAGGGCAAGGAGCATATCGGCGGCATCTACGTGATCCGGGCGCCCGACCTCGATGCCGCGCTCGCCTGGGCCGAGAAGATCGCGCGTGCAACCACACTGCCGATCGAAGTCCGGCCCTTCCAGGACCAGGACGAGGCGTGATGGCTGACGAGCGCGCTCCTGCCGGGCCAGCGGCGCGAGGCGCCGACGCGGAGGCCATCGAGCGGGTCTTTCGCGCGGAGTATGGCCGGGCAGTGGCCGTGCTGGTCCGCGCCTTCGGCGATATCGACCTCGCCGAGGAGGCGGTCCAGGACGCCTTCACCACCGCGCTCGAGCGCTGGCCGGCCAGTGGGCCGCCGCCGAGCCCTGCGGGCTGGATCATCACCACGGCGCGCAACCGGGCGATCGATCGCCTGCGCCGCGAGGTCTCCCGCGCCGACCGCCACGCCCAGGCCGCCCTGCTGAGCGCCCGCGAGGAGCCGGGCGAGGAGGATGCCGTGCCAGACGCCCGGCTGCGCCTGATCTTCACCTGCTGCCACCCGGCGCTCGCCACCGAGGCCCAAGTCGCGCTGACGCTGCGGCTGCTCGGTGGGCTGAGCACGGCCGAGAGCGCCCGCGCCTTCCTCGTGCCCGAGCCGACGATGGCTCAGCGGCTGGTGCGGGCCAAGGGGAAGATCCGCAACGCCCGCATCCCCTACCGCGTGCCGGATGCGAGCGAGCTGCCGAGCCGTCTGCGAGCGGTGCTGGCGGTGGTCTACCTGATCTTCAATGAGGGCTACACGGCGAGCGCGGGCGAGCGGCTGGTGCGCTCCGAGCTCTGCGCCGAGGCCATCCGCTTGGGCCGGCTGCTCGCCGAGCTGCTGCCCGACGAGCCGGAGGTATTGGGGCTGCTCGCGCTGATGCTGCTGATCGAGGCGCGCCGGTCCGCGCGCACCGCCGCCGATGGAGCCCTCATCCGCCTGGCCGACCAGGATCGGAGCCGCTGGGACGCTAGCCTGATCCGTGAAGGCCAGGCCCTCGTGCGGCGCTGCCTGCGGCGCAACCAGCCCGGCCCCTACCAGATCCAGGCGGCGATCCAGGCGGTGCACAGCGACGCGCCGAGCGCCTCAGCGACCGACTGGAGGCAGATCCTGCAGCTCTACGATCAGCTGCTGGCGCTCAACCCGAGCCCGGTGGTGGCGCTCAATCGCGCGGTCGCGGTGGCTGAGGTCGAGGGGCCGCAGGCCGCGCTTGCGCTCGTTGATGCGCTGCCCCTGGAGGCATCGCATCTCTTCCACGCCATCAGGGCCGACCTGCTCCGCCGGCTGGACCGCACAGATGAGGCGGCGCGGGCATACGAGGCGGCGCTCGCCCGCGCCGAGAACGCGGCCGAGCGGAGCTTCCTTGAGAGTTGTCTTCAGGCGCTCAGGTGAGGGCGCGCCAAATAGCATCACGATTATTCGCCGGTAATGGGTCGGCTGGTGTATCCCAAGGGGGCGGCCACGACGGGCCACCCTTACAAGCCCATACCGTGAGATTTCTGTGGTGCCATATAGGGACCCTCGCTTCTCGGCTGTCGGCGACGCCTTCCAGATAGCCTTCCGACCGTAGCTGGTGGTGTCGCAGCGGTCGGTGACGAGGGTAGTGGCTGCGCACCGCGGCTGATCTGCCCGCTTCCTTCGCGTAGGGGGCCCGCTACGGGATGAGCACGAGCTTGCCGGCGCTTTCGCGGGCCGCGAGGGCCTGATGGGCGGCCGCCGCATCTGCCAGGGCATAGCGCCGCCCGAGCCGCACCTGAAGCGCGCCTGTGGTGACGAGCTCGAAGAGCTGCGCGTAGCTGCGCGCCAGCAGGCCAGGCTCCTCGAAGAGCGGCCACCCGGAGAAGCCTGTCACAAACTGGTTCTTGAGGCTGAGCCCTGCCAGCTCTTGCTCGCCGAGCGCGCCAGCCCCTTCCCCCGACGCATTGCCGTACATCACCAGGGTGCCCCTCGGCGCCAGCAGTTCCAGGCTGCGCCGCCGGACCTCCCCGCCAACCGGATCGTAGATCACCGCCGGGCCACGGCCGCCGGTCGCGGCGCGCACCTCGTCCAGCCAACCGGCCCGGGTGTAGTCCACGCCCACATCAGCCCCCAGCGCGCGGGCGAGCGCCAGCTTCTCGGCGCTGCTCGCCGTCGCGATGATCTGCCGCGCGCCGCTGCGCCTGGCGAGCTGAACGAGCAGCCCACCCGTGCCGCCAGCCGCGGCGTGGATGAGCACGCTGCGGCCGGCGGCTGGTACGTGCTCGAGCAGCCAGAGCGCGGTCAGGCCCTGGAGCAGCAGCGCCGCGGCCAGTTCGAAGCTGAGGCTGTCCGGCAGCGGTACCAGCAACCCGGCGTCTACGGCGATCAGCTCAGCGTAGGCGCCGTGGAGCCGCCCGCCGACGAAGAGCGGCGCCGCGACCCGGTCGCCGACGGCGACGCTCGTCACGCCGGGGCCGAGCTGCTCGACCACGCCCGCCGCCTCGGAGCCGAGGATGAAGGGTGGCTCGAGCGCCAGCGATGCGCCGCCGGCGCGGATCACTGTGTCGCCGAAGTTGACTCCGGCCGCCTTCACGCGCACCAGCGCTTCGCCGGGGCCTGGCGTCGGCGCCGCCACCTTCGTGTAGCGCAGCACTTCTGGCCCGCCGAAGCGCTCCACAACCACTGCTTTCATCTCACACATTCCTTTGCTGTTCCATCTTCGCTGCGCTAAGCACAGCCGCGCCCGCCATCGCAAGCCAGGTGTCGAACTTCATCAGGCCGGGATGTAGCCGGCGCAGCGCTGCGATATGGACGTGGTAGCCGCCCCCGTTGACCACCTCAAAGGCGCGGGCCACATCCTCGCTTTGCTCCCGCAGTGCCTCAATTGGGATCTGGACGGCGGGGAGCGGGCGGCCAATAACCCGGCTGATCGCGGCGGCGATCTGCGGTGGCGTCAGAGCGTCGCCGGCGAGCTCCAGCGTTTTGCCGAGGTACAGCTCAGGCTGCGCGAAGGCCAGAGCGGCGAACGCGGCGATGTCATCCACGGCGATGAGGTGGACCATGGCCTGCGGCGCGAAGGCGCTGCTAAACGCGCCATCGGGCACGCCGAAGCCCGGCCCGACCATATCCTCCATGAAGCCGTTGGGGCGTAGGATCGTCGCCGGGGCGCCGCGCTCGCGGAGGTACTGCTCGATCGCCCATTTGCTGAAGCCCGGCCGGAGGCGCCCGTGGCGCTCCGCGTCGCCGACCGAGCTGTAAACAAGGTGGCGGACGCCCGCCGCCAACGCTGCGTCGGCGACGTTGATGCCCTGGCGGATCTCGGCCTCGTAGCCGAAGGGCTGGACACTGAATACGCCGTAGGCCCCATGCATCGCCGCTTCGAGCGTGGCGCGGTCATCCATATCGCCCTGCACGAGTTCGGCGCCCGCCTCCCACAGCGCCAGCGCGGCCGGGGTGGCCGGGTCGCGCACAAGAGCGCGGACGTGCCAACCATCGCCTAGCAGCTGTCGTGCGACCGCACCGCCCTGCCGGCCGGTCGCGCCTGTCACCAGGATCGGCCGCTCCCGCCTCGCTGCTTCCACACGAGTTTCTCTGGTTAGGATTGTCATTGCTTCCTGATGCTCCAACAGATGTACGATATTGAACATCTGTTGCCTATTTCGCGCCAATCGGCGATAATAGTAGTGAGGCGAAACGGCGAGGTCAATCGTCAACCGGGCGAGAGTGTTGGATACCGAACACTCTCGCAGGATTGTTGAAAAAAGCTCGTGCAACCGGATCATCGAAGCGGCCGGGTAGACGGAGCTACGGATATGGAAAAGCCAGCCAGGCGTGTCGACCGGCGCATCGCGCGGACGCGACAACTGCTCCAACAGGCGTTTCTTGAGGTGGCGCAGGAGAAGAGCTTCGCGGCGATCACGGTCCAGGACATCGCCGAGCGGGCGAATGTGAACCGCGGGACCTTCTACGCCCACTTTGAGGATAAGTACGCGCTGTTCGACACCATCATCCGCGAGGACTTTCGCCAGCTGCTCGCGCGTCGGGTGCCGCCGGCGGCGGGGAGGGACCGGCAGCAATTGGAGGCGCTGGCCCAAACCGTTCTCGACTACTTCAAGGGCCTGCAGTGCAACTGCCATCCACCGGATGTTGTGGCCCCGCTCATCGAGCGGGCCACGCTCGATGAGTTGACCGGCGTGCTGCTGACGTGGCTGCGGCAATCGCAGCCCTCACTGGCGCGCCCGGCCATCCCTCTTGAGACAGTCGCCCGCATGATCAGCTGGTCGATCTTCGGTGTGGCCGCGCAGTGGAGCCAGGAACCGAGCACGCAGACATCGGCGGAGCTGGCCCGCGATCTCGTGCAGGTGCTGATGGGCGGGATAGGGCAGCTTGTTGCTCCTGTGCCATCGCCGTCGCCCGCCTGAGCGGAGACGCTGCCCGCCGGCCTGGTCTGCGGTCTGCGACACGCTGCCTTCGCTCGGCGCTGGGCCGACTTGGGCCGCCACCCCATGTCCCTACCACCTGCACGGTGGGTGAGGATGCGAGCGGGCTCCGCCCCTCGCGCTCCCCGCCAAGGGGGACGCTGCCTTCGCTCGGCGCTGGGCCGACTTGGGCCGCCGCCCCATGTCCCTACCACCTGCACGGTGGGTGAGGATGCGAGCGGGCTCCGCCCCTCGCGCT
>DAOUGF010000955.1:0-5290 GCA_034429295.1 Chloroflexaceae bacterium | reverse complement strand
CCAGCCGGTATGGGGCCAGCTTGAACGCCTTTCGTTCGGTGCGCGCTGCGACAACCGCCTCGATTGTATCGACAGCCAGGTCGGTGATGCCGAGCTCCGCGAGCACCACCTCGAGCAGCATGCCGTAGAAGGCCACCTGGATGAAGTGCTCGTGGCGGGCAACCTGGCTTCCCTTGAAGTCCCAGACGCGCAGGCGCCGTTGTGGATGCTCGGCGTCGGGCGGGAGCAGTTCGATCAGATCCGGCTTCGCCGGGCCAAGTTTAATGGCATCGGGGTCGAGACCGAAGCCCTCGAGGAATCGCGTCGCAACCGTGGGATGGACAGCCGGGTCGATCTCCACCTGCGCGATGAACCGCGGCGCTGCAGGCTGGCGGAATAGGGCCAGCGCATCGGCGATCGGGGTCGGACGAACCTGGGTACGGCCGCGCGCGGTTTCGAGGCCGGCGTGGTGAACAACTGGCTCGATGCCAGGCGCCGATGGGTCGTGGCTGATCTCCTCCCGCAATGCATCGATCTGCTCGACCTCGAAGGTATCGCCGGCGGCCATCAGGAGGGCGATACCAGGACGGCTATGGGCACGAACAACGCGCGGCACATTCCAGCCGATGCCAGGCTTCCCACGGTCTCTGGAGGCAACCATGTCTCAGCGCAGACGCCGCTCGCAGCGATGCTTGAAGTGGGACTTGAGCGCCGAGGCTGTCAAGTGGAATGTTGCGGTCGCCGATGCCGTTGTCATGATGGTGTATTCCTGAGCGTTGTATCCAGACTCACTCTAGCGAACGCCGCCCCTTTCCTACCGTTGTCATGATGGTGTATTCCTGAGCGTTGTATCGTTAATCAAGCGGCCTACTACAGGTTTATGGCCCGAAGTATATACTTACAAGAGGGCGCAAATATGGACTATCGCTTCCGCTGCTTGCCGCGATTGAGGGCCAGGATCTGGCGTAGGCGCGCCTCGATCCTTGCGCCGCGACGCCTGAAGCCGAGTTCGCTCATCATCTCGGCGATCAGTTCCTCGTCCGTGCGCAGGCGGCCATCACTGCAGATCCAGTGCAGCAGGGAGAGCAGTTCGCTGTCGGCGTACTGCTGGATATTACCGTACCACGGGATGGCGGGCCGCGGGCCTCGCTCGGGCGCCGGCTCAGGCTCGTCCTGGGAGACGGGAGCTTGGGGCTGAGCATCAAGCCTGATCGTCTCGCCTACTGCCGGCTGGATCTTCACCTCCTGCTCGGCTTTGGCATCTTCCTCGTCAGCTTGGGCGACAGCGGCCTGGTAGGCGCGGAGCACGCGCTCGATCTCCTGCTCGCGCCGCGTGAACCAATCAGTGGACCAGATACGATGGAAGCGCCAGCCGAGCGCTTCGAGATGTTGCTGCCGCAGCCGATCGCGGTCGCGGGCGGTTGGCGCCGAGTGGTACGTGGCGCCGTCGCACTCGATCGCCAGCACAAAGCGGCCGGGCTTCTCGGGGTGCAGCGCCACCATGTCGATGCGATACTGCGACGCGCCCCACTGCGGAAGGAGCCTGAGCCCGCGGGCCGTGAGCGTGTCGAAGATATCGGCCTCGAAGGCGTTGAGCGGCACGTCGCTAAAACCGCTGTCGCCCAAACTCGCCCCGCGGCTCGCCGTGAATTGGAGGTAGAGCCGTAGCAACTCAACGCCGCGGGAGCGAGTGCGGGCGGGGTCCATGTCGTTATGGTCGAACGACGAGACCAGGGTAAGGCGTTGGCGGGCGCGGGTGACGGCGACGTTGAGCCGCCGTTCGCCGCCCTCCCTGAGCAGCGGCCCGAAGCGGTACGGCAGCCGGCCTGAGCGATCCTTGCCGTAGCCGATGCTGAGAATGATCGCGTCGCGCTCATCGCCTTGGACACGCTCGAGATTCTTGATGAAGAAGCGTTCCTCGCGCTGCTCGTTGAAGAACCCGTCGAGATCGGGCCGAGTGCGCAGCGCTGCGTCGAGCGCAGCCTGGATCCGCTCTGCGTGGCGAATACCCATCGTGATCACGCCGAGCGTCTCGTTGGGGCGGGTGGCGGCGTGCTCCAATACCAGCTCGACCACCCGCTTGACCTCGGCTGACACGCTCTCCTCCTGGCCGTCCTGGCCCGGCTCCCAGGGCACGAGCACATGGCTGATCGCCGGCGACTTGCCGGTTCCTGGGAAGGTAACGAGGCGGTTGCCGTAGATATGGCGGTTCGAGAAGGCGATCAGGGCTTCATCGCGGCTGCGATAGTGCCAATCGAGCGACCAGGGCTCGTTGAAGGCGGCCATGAGATCGAGCAGGCTCTCGAAGCCCTCGGTTGCCCCTGCGCTGTCATCGTCCTCGTCGGCCTCATCCTCGCCGGCGGCGAAGAAGGTCGTGGGTGGGAGCTGGTGGCGGTCGCCTGCGACGACAACCTGACTCCCGCGGAGGATTGCCGCGATCGCGTCTTCGGGAAGGATCTGGCTGGCCTCATCGAAGATCACCAGGTCGAAGTAGCGCTTGGCGTCGATCAGTTGGCTCACCGAAAGCGGGCTGACCATCCAGCAGGGACAGACGGTGGTGAGGACATCGGGGGCCAGATCGAGCAGGCGGCGCAGCGGGAGATGCCGACGGCGCTTCTCCGTCTCGCGGCGCACCAGATCCGCCTGCTCGGGATAGCGGTTCATGACCTCGATCACCCGCTCGCCATGGACGCGGCGGACCCGCTGCGAGGCCACCTGGAGCCGCTGCCGATCGAGCTTGCAGAAGTCGGCGACGTAGCGCTCGTGGAGCCGGCCGTCGAAACTAGCCAGAGTGGGCTCGTGGCTGCGGGCAAGGTGCAGGTACGAGCTCAGGCAGGCGTACTCGAACATCTGCGGCCAGCGCTCAGCGGGGGCATAGCCGGCCCGCAGCTCGTCGAGGAAGGCCCCCGCCCCACGGGCCACGATCTCCTGCTCGATGGTGTTGATCCTTGCGACGCGGTAAGCTGTCAGGCTATCGGCCTCAAGGGCATGTAGCAGCTGATCGAGCTCCTCAAACGTCGCCGATGCCAGAGCTGGCCGAGCCAACAAGGCTCCCAGCTCCTCAGCTTCGGCGCGCACTGTGCTTAGGGCATCGGCGAGGGCCTGGCGCGTTGTGCTGAGTGTATCGCTCTCGGGGACAACGGCGCCTTGGCTGTCGCTGAACTCGCGCCAGCGTCGCTGCTGGTCGGCCGCTGCCGCGATCTCGGCATACAGCTGGCTGCCCCAAGCAAAGCCGGCTTGGCGGAGTTCCCGGATGGCTCGCTCGGTCGAACGGTGCTCACCGTTGAAGATCCAGGCGGCAGCGGCACTGACGCCGCCCCCTTTGGCAGGCTCCAACCTAGCCAGAGTCGCTGTAAGATCCTGATCGAAGAGTTCGCGCTTGTACAACGAGAGCATCGCGATAATGGAATCTAGCAGCGCGACCAGCTCGTCACATTCGGCCGGCGTGGACGGGGCACGGAGCCCGAGCTGCGCCGCAAGACCGGTGGCCTCGCGCAGCTTGGGGAGCGTCTGGCTGAGCAACTGCTCGATCAGTTGGATGGCGCGCTCGACCTGCTGCGCCTCAACGAGTGGCGCGCCAGTCCACGGCGACGCGCTTGTGCAGCGGAAGAGCTCTGTGAAGCTGCCGGCCTCGATCAGCAACTCCCTGATCGCGTAGGTATTCTCCGGGGTCAGCCGGTTGACCTCGATACCGCGCCAGCGGGTGGTGGCGACAGCCTCGGGCGGCAGACGGAGCAGCCGGCCCTGGATCTCGAACAGGCTCAGGCCTGACGGCGGCTGAGGCGCGTGGAGGCGCTCGACATACTCGTTGAGACGGGCGCGGCGGTTGCTGAAATCGGCGTCGAGGGCAGATGTTTCGACTGGCGATGCTCCCCGCACGGTAGCGAGGCTGGTGGCGAGATGCTCGACGAGCTTGCGGCGCGAGACATCGGCACCGTGTAGGTCGAGGACCAGGTGCCCCAAGCCGGCGCTCTGGAGACGACGCAGCACGACCTCGAGGGCGGCGCGCTTCTCGGCAACGAACAGAACGCGCTTGCCTTGGGCGGCGGCCGCGGCGATCAGGTTCGTGATAGTCTGGCTCTTGCCCGTACCGGGCGGGCCCTGGATTACGCCGGTCTGGCCCGCGAGCACACTAGCGATCACCCGCTGCTGGCTCGAGTCGGCATCCAGGAGCAGGAACTCTTGCTGTGGCGGCACGCGGTCGAGGGAGCGAGGATCGATGGGCTGCCGCGCGCTGCGCAGGCGCTCACGGGCGCCGGTATCGCCGGCAATAGCGGCGACCACATCGTGGTGATAAAGCGCGAGGGCGCCATCCCGGAGATCCTTGACCATCGCAAGCTTCTGGAACGAGAAGTTGCTCAGCACCAGCCGTGGCTCGACAGCGAAGCCGCGAATGTGGCCGGCGCGCTCACACAGGCTGCTGTAGAACTGCTCAGGATCGAAATCCACGCCCTCATCGTCGATCTGGGCAAGCAGATCGTCCACTGCCACAGGCGTGCCAAAGCCCTGCTCGAGCATGTGGCGCAGCACCGTGTTGACCTGGATCTCGCCAGCGCGGCGCAGATAGGTGAGTTGCTCCTCGCGCCCGCGGATCTCCAGCTCGACGGGGAGCAGGAGCGTCGGGGCGGCAGGGGGCCTGCCACCATCGCTTACGGCCCATGTAGCGAGGCCTAGAGCCAGGAAGAGCGTCTGGACGCCCTTCTCTTCCAGGTTCACGATCGCCCGCCGGCGGATGGCACGAGCACGGCTATCGACCTTCGTCTCTTCCAGGCTTGGTACGAGCCGGCTCAGCCGCACGGCCTGACCATCCAGGAGCGCCCGGAGATCGCCGGTCGCGCTCGCATCCAACTCAAGTGAGCCCGTGGAGGGCCGGAAGTAGAGCAGGCTATTGCGACGTGATAGATCGACAAGACGGTCGATCCAGCGCTGGCGAGCCTGATCGACAAGGGCTCGGCGCTGCTCGTTGATGATTCGTTTCGATTGGATCGACCGATCAGGATGCGCAGTGATGTACGGCCTGGAACGTTCTTGCATGGTTTGGAGCCTGGGGGTGCGTCTTGGCTTCGGGTGAACGGTGCTACTTGTGGCGAGGGAAGTGCGGGATGTGAATAAGCTCAGTCGCGCGCTGCTTCGCCTCATCGTCGCGGCGGTCGTAACGCACGGTCGTGGCGGGGTCCTCGTGGCCGGCGAGGCGCTGGACGATGGCTAGGTCGGCGCCGGCGTCGAGCAGGCCGCTGATAAAGGTCCGGCGCAGGTCGTGCGGGGTGAACGGAGCGATACCTGCCTCCTCAGCCCGAGCCGCACACACGAC
>DAOUGF010000954.1:0-6942 GCA_034429295.1 Chloroflexaceae bacterium | reverse complement strand
TTATCTATGCAGGTCGACTGCCAGAAACGTCTCCTCTATTTCGGTATTTTAATGAGAAGAACGCGGATTATGCGCTTGCGGCTACTCCTGAAAGTCAGCGGTTACTTGAGGAGCAGGGCTATCAGAGACAGGAGCTTGAGGGATATATCTATACGACGCAACAGCCTGGCGCCGTTCCACTAAATATGTATTTTAGCGATCAAAGAAAGGATTATTTCCTCACGGCAACTGAGCAGGGACAGCAATTAGCGGTGCTCCGTGGATATCAATTTTTACGAGTAGAAGGCTATGTATCCTTTCCAAATGAGACGATAACGTTCCAAGAAAACCAGTGGCTCGTAAGCGACAAATGTGAACTCCCAGTACTTGCGGATTTCGGTGGATCTATGGTCAGCAACCTTTATCTCCGATCAGATGATCGATTTTATGAAATAGGACGTCATGGACAACTCTCCTATGGATATGTATATAGTAAAGAGTATCAAGGTATTGGATGGGTGGAAACGAGGTGGTTACGTGAACCATCAATAATGACATGGTTTGAGCGGAGGTTAAGAGGATTTACTGACTGTTCCTAATGCTTAGGCTGTGCTTGACTATCCGGTAGCTGGTAGCTCAGCAACGGCGAGAGGAGACGGAGATAGCGCTTCATGGCGGGCTTGAGCACCCCGAGGTAGTTCAGTGCGAATTTCTCGTAGCGGGTTGTGACGCCGCGATACTTATGAGGGAGCCGACACACTGTCCGATCGTCGAGCGCTCGCAGTAGAAGTCACGATTGTAGGGGACTGGCCGGCCAACTCTGAGCTTGCCACGCCGATGGAGGGGCGGTATCGCCGGCTGAAGGGCGAGGCATTTTGGTCGTTGTCGTGCTCGTGCTGATGCGCGTGGCATCTGAGCGCTGGTCAGCAACAGATCGAACTGGGTTGCTTCGTGGGTTTGTCCGGCCGTGAGCAGCACGCCGAGTGGCAGGCCGTTGCGGTCACCGACGAGGTGGAGCTTGGTTGAAAGGCCTCCGAACGAGCGACCGAACGCGTGGCCTTGCGCTTCCGTGTTGCCGCCTGCCCTTTTTTGGTGGGAGCGCCAGCAGCCGCACGATGATCATGCACGATACTGCCGTCCACCGACCATTGGTCCCAATCAATCAGCCCGTGTTCGTCGAGTGTGAGTTAGAGCGTGTCAACGATCTGGTCCACAGTCCAGGTCGCCATCACCAGATGTCGCGATCAGAGATGGTTTGCCATGGTCCATACCGTTCGGGAATATCGCGCCAAGCCGCACCGGTGGCCAAGCGCCAGAAGATACCGTTCGGAATGGGGGTGCGCACCAGCCCGCGGTCGCGCAATGCCGCCCACGTCGAGCCGGTGCCAGGATCTACCAGACCAGCTGTACGGAGCGCGCTGTAGAGCGCGCTGGGTAGTGACACAGGCTCGTACATCACCCATCGCCACTCTGAGGCCTGCGCGCGGCTCCAGTGGCCACGTGCAGCCATCTGCCGCCGAGCCCGCTCCTCGGCCTGGTCGCAGTCATACAGCGCCCGCAGATAGGCGCGCTGGCGTTCGTTCAACTCAGCCCACATCGCACTCAATCTCTCGGCGCCTGGGGAAGGGCTCACCTGCCCCCTCGGCGCCGCTGAACAGCTCGGCGAGCCGCCCGGCATGAGCGTTCTCCTCTCGGGCCAGCCCGCAAGATACGTCTCCGTCGTCTGCAGACTGCTGTGGCCGAGGCGGCTCTGTGTCTCGCTCGCCTTAGCGCCGGCGTCCTCTATTGCCCGCGCGAACGTGTGGCGCAGTGCGTAGAAGTGCACACTGCGGCGGGCGATGCTGATGCCCTGAATCTGCCGCGATGAGAGCGGTGCTCTAGTGCCGATGCAACCACTCGAGCAGCACCTGGTCCACCGCACATGCGACCTCACGCGGCATCGAGGTTTGGAAGCTGCGGCTGCGTCTCATTCAGCACCTCACCTGTCCCCTGCTGGTAGAAACGGTTGAGGAAGGTGACGCAGTCATCATACTTGCTGGGGGGAATCTGCTCGTACTTTGCTACCACGTAGCATGCCTTGAGCGCACCCCAGCGTTGGCCGATAGCCTTGCCAAATGGGATGACCTCGTGCGTGGTATTGCCACATCCGCGCCTCGAGCCCCTTGATGCGGCGCTGTGTTCATGCCCCATGTCTGCCGTGCCATGTCCTGGCTCTCCTCGAGCGCCAGCGGGCGCTCAAGAATACTCGTGATGGCGTTTTCGTAGTAGCGGGGGTCGCGCAGGTCTTCGATATCGCGGCTGGATCCGGTTGGCATGCCTGCTGCATAAGGAGGTTTGTCCAGTTTGGCAGAGTTCCGGTGCTGTCCGGCGCCCGAGCCGTGTCTGTACATACAGACACACCTACTGAGAAAGTCGTTCACAGGAGTAGCAATAGCCGCTGCGCATCAAGCAGCACCTGCCCGCGTGCATCGCGTATCAACGACTGCTCGGTCTCCCAAGTACGGCAAGCGACAGTCACCAAGCCAGCATGACACGCAAGGCTGGCACGTCAGCAAGGATACAGGGACGTTCGGCAAGCCAAGGCCGAAACAGCGCCAGCTTCAAAAAGATAAGGTGCGAGAGTATAATACTTTTGCACCCTATCTTCTGACGAGGCTGACATGTTTGTGGATCGCCGTGACGAGCTCGCCATGCTGCAGCACATCCTCACGCGCCAGCGGGGTGGCGAGCTCTTCCTTCTCTATGGCCGTCGCCGGGTCGGCAAGACCGCCCTGCTGCGCCACTGGGCCGAGCACAGCGGCCTTCCCTGGACCTACTGGATGGCGCAGAAGGAGCCAGCCGAGCTCCAGCGCCGCCGTCTTGCCGCTGCTATCCGCGGCCGCCCACCCTCGGCGACCGGTCCTGCGACTGCGAGCTGGTCGGATCTCTGGGATGACGTCGCCGCCCTCATCCGCGACGACCGGCGCATCCTCGTGCTCGATGAGATCCCCTGGGCGGTCGAGGCCGACCCGGCGATGCTCTCGGCCCTCCAGTACGCCTGGGACGTCCACTTCCAGCACTCGCGGCTCATCCTGGTCCTGTGCGGCTCGCATATCCGCACCATGGAGACGATCCTCAGCCAGCAGGCCCCGCTCTTCGGCCGTCTCACCGCCCAGCACCACCTCCAGCCGCTGCCGTTCGGCGCGCTGCGGGCGTTCTTCCCCACCTGGAGCCCGGAGGCGCAGGTCGCCGCCTATGCCATCGTCGGTGGCGTGCCGCAGTACCTCTCCTGGTTCAATCCCGCGCTCTCCCTCAGCGAGAACATCCGCCAGGAGATCCTGGCGCCAGTGAGCGTCGCGCTGTCCGAGGTCGAGCTGCTGCTGGCTGACGAGGTGCGCGACATCCGCACCTATCTCACCGTGCTGAACGCGATCGGCGAGGGTGCGCACGCGCTCAAGGACATCGTCGCGGCCACCTTCACGCCGGCGACAACGCTGACGAAGTATCTGAGCGTGCTGCAGGAGCTCCGTTTGGTCGAGCGGCGGGTCCCGGCGACGGTGCCGCCCGCGCTGCAGCACCGCTCGAAGCAGGGGCGCTACCACCTCACCGACCCGTTCCACCGCTTCTACTTCCGCTTCCTGCGCCCGAACGCGGCCGAGATACCCTACCAGCCGGACCTGGTGCTGGCGCAGATCCAGGAAGGGCTGCGGGCCTTCGTGGGCCAGACGGCGTGGGAGGAGCTGGCGCGGACGTGGGTGTTCCGGCAGGGACTGCGGGGGGCGCTGCCGCTGCGGCCGGAGGTGGTCGGGAGCCACTGGGGCCGCGGGGTGCAGACCGACGTGGTGGGGGTGAGCTGGCGCGAGCGAGCGGTGTTGATGGGAGAGTGCAAGTGGGGCACGGACGCGGTCAACCGGCAGACGGTGCGGCAGCTGCTGGAGCAGACCATCCCGCGGACGGTCGCGGCGCTCCCCGACGGAGGGGCGGGGTGGCGGGTGGTGCCGGCGCTATTCGCACGGGCAGGGGCGACGCCGGATGCCCGCGCCCTCATGGACGCTCACGGCGGGATCGTTGTCGAGCTCGCGACGCTCTACGCCGACCTCGCCGAGGACCTCGACTGACCAGGGTGATCCTGAGCGAGACGCCGTGCTGCCGTCTCGCTCAAGACAGCGCTATTCCTGCTGGTCTCTCAGAGCATCGACGAGCACGCGCAGGTGCGAGAGCTGCTCCGCGTCGGCCGTGTCGAACAGGGCGATCAGGGCTGCCGCCGCCTCGCTCGAAGCGAGGAGCGCCGCCGGAGTCGTCCCATAGAGCCGCGCGAGGGCCGCAAGCCGCTCGAGCGTTGGCTGCGTTGTGCCGCTTTCGTACCGGACGAGCGCGGTGTGATCAACCCCCACCTGCTGCGCTGCCGCCCGCACGGTGAGCCCAGCGCGCAGGCGCGCCGCGCGCAGCCGAGCTCCGACCGTGGCGACGATGTTATCCATATCGCGCCTCCGGCTTCAGAAGAGTCCCTGCTGCTCAACGGCGTCGATGTCCCGTCCAGCATACGCGCGGTAGAGATCCTTGAGGTACCGGATAATCTCGTCGCAGCGCGCCGCCGGCAGGTCGGTGTAGGTCGTCACGTGAAACGCGTCGTTGAGCTGCCTCCACGTCCGGTGCTTTGCGACGCCGACCGTGCTCTTGTCGCGCTCGGACCGCACCTCGGCGATCTGCTGGACCAGGTGGTCGATCGTGTGGCGTTGCTCGGGCCGCAGCTTGCTTCGCACCTGGTGCTCGAGCTCCCTGACGCGCTCGCTCAGCTCGAGCAGCATCGCGCGGAGCTGCTCGTGGGCCTCGAGGTTGCTCGCTTCAGCCGCCGCCTGCCGCTCGCTGAGCTCCTCGAGCCGCTCGAGCGCGGGGTTGATGCGATCGAGCTCGGCGAGGTCCTCGATCGTATTGCTCGGGCCCTGGGGCAGGCCGGCAAGCTCGTTGAACGCCCGGCGAACGGCGTTGCGCAGATAGGTCCGCACATACGTGAAGCGGAGCTGGGCCTCGTCGCTGATCCGGCTCGTGGCGATGGAGGCCAGCCACGGCGCGAGATCATCGAGCAGGAGAAAGTCGAGCGTGCGCACCTGGTTGCCGCGCGGAACGGTGAAGGCCCGCAGATGCAGCCCGCCGTCGGCCACGATGCGGCGGCGCTGGGACGCGAGCCGGAGATTGAGCACGTCGCAGAGGTCGTTGAGGCACATCCAGATCAGGCCATCTGCCCCGCGCGCCGCAAGCACCACGCCTTCAAACAGCGGGATCGGCAACGTCTCTCTGGGCCGCTCGGGCGCGGCATCCTCCCTCGAAGTCATGCGCTGTCCTTTCGCTGGTGTGTCTGACACACCAAGTATAGCAGAGGTTGGTGCGTGTGTCACACCAAACAGATCCTCACGGATCCCCTTGGTGTGTTAGACGCACCAAAGGGATCCGTAAAGATCATGTTGGTGCATGTGGCGCACCAACATGCGCTCGTGCCTCTGCCGGCAGGAGGGCATGAGGCAAGTGGCGCCGGCGATGCCGGGCCGGTTGGTCACGCGCTGGTACGCCCCGCGTGCTAGAGTGACCTCGCATTCGAGCGTGGCCCGCCCGGCTGCGTGAGGCAATGCGCGCCGCGCCAGCTGGCACCCGCTTCTCTCGAGGGTGATCACCTGGGCAGGCGCGCGGAGCACGCGCCAGACCGGCTGGGAGCGCTCCCGGCACAGCCGCCCTGCGGACTGCGGCCGGATGTACCTCGCTCAATTGAAGATCGCAGAGCCAGGGGGCTTGGCCTGCCTGGACCACGCGCACGCGCAGCTCCTGCTGCGCGCCTGAACGCCTCGAGTTTCCCGCTCTCTCACCCGTAACACCCGATCCCGCACTACCCGGCGGGCTCTGTCGATTCGCCCCGCCGCGATGCCACTTCCGTCAGTGCTTCTGCGGCTGATACAGGCACGCGGTGCGCGTATCCGCGCAACCGGCCTGCCCGTTCGTCTCTGCCTATCCCGCGCGTCCAGAGCACCGGCACATCGCAGTGCTCTGCGCCGTGCACATCGCATTGCCCCGCGCCGTTCCGGGCCAGTACTCCCCTGGCCTCGCGGCGCGCGAGCCAGGGGGCGATCCCACAAGGAGGTTCCCCCATGACTCGCACCCACACCCCCGCCCTCCCGGAGGAGCCGGCGGCGCCTGCGCCGCCGGACCCGAGCGAGGTCCCGCCGCACGCCACGCCGCGCACCCTCGCGGACGCGCTGCCACAGCTTCTTACGCCCTTCCCGATCGACCAGGTCGAGCTCAAGCCGGGCAGCGTCAGCCGCGACGGCACTAGCGCGCTCGCACTTGCCTACTGCGACTGGCGGCTGTATGCCGAGCGCCTCGACGTAGTCATCGGCCCCGGGCACTGGTCCGTCCAGCTCGTCCCCTGGGGAGAGCACCGCCTGATCGCCCGCCTGACGATCCTCGGCGTGACCAAGGACGCGAGCGGCGAGGGCGACCCTAGCGACCCCAACTGCGGCACGATCGCCGAGGCCCAGGCCAAGAAGCGCGCCTGCGCCGAATTCGGCTTGGGCCGCTACCTCTACCGCCTCCCCCGCCTGTGGGGGAAGGGAGAGGGCGACCGCACGGGCTTCCGCTTCGCCGAGGGCGAGGCGCGCCGCCTGGTCCACGAGATGTACGCCAGGGCGGGCCTGCTCGCTCCCGCTGGCGGCGCGGCCACGCGCCGTAGGGAGCTGCCGGCTGACGCCCCCGACACAATGCCGCCCCCGGCGAACACCGCCGAGGAGGTCCGCGCCCGGCTCGCCGAGATCCGCAGCCGCACAGGCGCGGCCGGTGCCAGCGCCGCGCCTGCTCGCGAGGTGCGGATGATCACCCCGCGCCAGCTCGCGCTGCTCGCCGAGCGCAAGCAGCTTGCGGCCGCGCGCAGGCAGTACGGCGTGACACGCCTGGAGGACCTTACGTTCGCCCAGGCCAGCGCGCTGATCACCGCCCTCA
>DAOUGF010000953.1:0-3346 GCA_034429295.1 Chloroflexaceae bacterium | reverse complement strand
TAAGGCGGCCGTTGCCAACGCGGCGCTGGAACTCCATCTGCCAGAGGCGATCCTGGGCGTGGGCGTAGCCGAGGCCAAAGGCGGCGTCGGCCTCACTCTGGCCTGTGATGTGAGGGATGCCGTTGCTGTCGCGGACGATGGTGACCGGCGCTGAGATTCCGGTGACCGTGACGTTGCCGCTGGTCTGGGGGAGGCTGCGACGGAGCCAGAGATAGCCGCCCCCGCCGAGCAGAAGGACGAGGGCAACGATGAGGATGAGGAGGCGGAGGAGCAGTTTCATCGGTGTTCTCTGGGGGCGGCTCGCACCCTTCATGATCAGGCCGCTACGATCTCGATCTCCCGTTCGAAAGCTTTTCTGAAGAGCCCAGCCCGGCGGTTGGCGTCCCAGATCTCGATCGTGGCGTCGCCTTCCGCCTCGACGAGGATGCGCACGCCTTCGCCGATCTCAGCCCGCACGCTGCGAACCGCCTGGCTCTTGCTGCGCTCCAGATACTCGGCGATGCGCAGCAAGGCACTCAGGCGGGCGATGCGCCGCTCGTCGCCCGGCTCCAGCACGCTCCGGAGCGGCGTGAGATCTGCCTGGCCCTTGCGGTGGTTACGCACCAGCGCGCCGATGATGCAGATCTCCCGGTGGGTGAAGCCGAGCAGCGAGGCGTTGTGGACGAGGTACTCGGAGTGCTTGTGGTGGTCGTAGTAGCCGATCGAAACCCCGATGTCGTGGAGCGTCGCGGCGTAGCTGAGCAACTCTCGCTCCCAAGGGCCGAAGCCGTGGAGCGGGGCGAGCTGGTCGAAGAGGCTCAGGCTGATGGCGGCGACCGCCTGACAGTGGCGCTCCAGATAGCCGCTGAGGCGGGCCAGGTTGAGCACGCTGAAGCCCCGCGGGTCATCGAACAGCGGCGGCTCCGCGCCCTGGAGGAACTGGGAGTAGAAGATGCCTTCCCGCACGCCCTGGCCGCTCACCAGCAACTCGCTGAAGCCGCCCCTCTCCATCAGCGCCTCAACGATCACGGCGCCGGCCAGGATCACATCCACGCGGTCGCTCTTCAGGCCAGGGAGCCGCTCCCGCTCGCGCCGGGAGCGCTGGGCTAGCTGCTCAACCAGGTCGGCGACCGTCTCCCGCGCAAGGACGTAGCCGTGCAGGCGGTCCAGCGGGTAACTGCGCTGCTTCTGATCCATCCGGGCCAGGGTGCGCACTGTGCCGCCCATGCCGGCGAGCGTCAGTCCGGGCGCCCTGTGGAGCCAACTCAGCCCGGCGAACGCCTCCTTCGCTCCAGCCCGCAGATTGCGCAGCTCGCCCTTGCTGATCGGATCCGATTTGACATAACGCTCGGTGAAGCGCACAACACCAGCCTGCACCGAGAAGCTCTCGGTGGGCTTGCGGTCGTGAACGGCGACGACCTGGGTTGAGCCGCCGCCGGTATCGAAGACGAAGCCATGCTGCAGGTTGAGGGCATTGACGGCGCCGAGATAGCCGTAGTAGGCCTCTTGCTGGGCGCTGATCACCCGCAGGTCGAGGGTGGGGGTGGCGGCCCGCAGCGCGGCCCAGAACTGCTCTTGGTTGCTGGCCTCGCGGATGGCGCTGGTGCCCACCGCGACGATCTGCTCCACGCCGGTGCTCTTACAGAAGCTCTCGAACATGCGCAGGGTCTCGACCGTCCGATGAATGGCCGTGGGCTGCAACATGCGATCCTGATCCATGCCCTCGGCGAGGCGCGCCAGCTCGCTCACCTCGTCCACAAGCTTAAAGCAGCGGCCCGGCTCGTAGGCCATGACGATCAGGCGCGTGGTGTTGGAGCCGAGATCGATGATGCCGATTTTGTGCATAGTGCAGATGACCGGCGACGAGGCCGTTGCCGGACGGTCCTCCTCGTCGGTGGTCGGCCGTCAAGGCGCCTGAAGGCTAGCCTCAATAGCGCCGATCACAATCTCAAGCTCATCATAGCTGATCACCAGGGGCGGCAGCAGGCGCAGGACGTTGGGGCCGGCCGGCAGCGCGAGCACGCCCCGCTCGAGGAGGGCCTGGAGCACAGGCTGCACGCGGCTCTTCAGCTCAAGGCCGACGAGCAGGCCGAGGCCACGCACCTCGCGCACAGCCGGGAGCTGTAGCTCCCGCAGGCGATTGATGAGCCAGGCACCCTTCTCGGCGGCCTGGCGCGGCAGCTCCTCCTCCTGATAGACCTTCAGGGCTGCCTCGGCGGCGGCGCAGAGTAGCGGGTTGCCGCCGAAGGTGGAGCCGTGGGCGCCGCTTGGGAGCGGGCCGTGGCGCTCGTGCACGGCCACCGCGCCCATCGGCAGGCCGGCGGCGATGCTCTTGGCGAGAATGAGGATGTCGGGGACCACGCCGCTGTGCTCGCAGGCAAAGAGACGGCCGGTGCGGCCGAAGCCCGTCTGCACTTCGTCGAGCAGCAGCAAGGCGCCCCGCTCATCGCAGCAGCGGCGGGCGGCCTCGAGGTAGCCGGGCGGCGCAGGCCGCACGCCGCCCTCACCTTGCACCGGCTCGAGCAGCACGGCGGCAGTGCCCTCATCTACGGCATCGGCAAGCGCCTCCCCGTCGCCGTAGGGCACATGGGTGAACGCGGGGACGAGGGGCTGGAATGGCTCGCGGTACTTCGGCTCCCACGTGGCGCTGAGGGCGCCCATCGTCCGGCCATGGAAGCCACGTTTCGTGGCCACCACGCCTTGGCGGCCGCTGAGCAGCCTGGCGAACTTAAGGGCGGCCTCGACGGCCTCGGCCCCCGAGTTGCAGAGGTAGATCCGCGCCGGGAAAGGCAGGGCGGCGGCGAGGGCCTGCAGGTAGGCGGCGCGGCGGTCGTTATGGAAGATCTCGGGGCAGCTCATCAAGGTAGCGGCCTGGGCTTGCACCGCGGCGACCACAGCGGGGTGGCTGTGGCCGAGATTGGCGGCGCCCTGGCCGCCGACACAGTCGATGTAGCTGCGACCGTCGGCGTCGAAGAGGCGTGCGCCCTCCCCGCGTACGATCGCGAGCGGGCGTTTGGGGTACAGCCCCGTGGAGAGCTGCTGTTCGGCAGCGATGATCCCGTCGCTCACCATAGCTTTTCCTCGTTGGAACGGCGCAAGTATACCATGCCGCCGCCGTGGGCGATGCTGCGCCAGCGCCAGCGGGGCGCTCCGCCCTGTGCCCCCGGCGGGGCGCTGCCCCATGCCCGTGCCACCTGCGCGGTGGGTGGTGTTGCGAGCGGGCTCCGCCCCTCGCGCTCCCCGCCGGAGGGGGCGGCTGCCCCCTCCGGACCACCCCCAAGCAGGAGGGCCGTACCGTGCCGTCGCCCGGTGGCGTACCCGTCTCATTGTCGGGCAGAGCCATCCGCCTCGGCCGGTGGCAAATCTG
>DAOUGF010000952.1:0-2249 GCA_034429295.1 Chloroflexaceae bacterium | reverse complement strand
TCGGCGCTGGCGGCCGTCGGCTTTGGGGGTTTCCAAAGGGGGCGAGGCCCCCTTTGGCGGGGAGCGCGAGGGGCGGAGCCCGCTCGCATGCCCGCCCAGCGCGCAAGATGGTACAGTTCGGGGCGGTGCCGCCCCGCGACGCCCAAGCGGGGGCACGGGGACGGCACCGCCCCGCAACGCAAAACCCCCGCCGGCGGCGAGGGCTCTGGAGCCTAACCCCGTGCTGCGTGCCGGCGCTACTCCTCGCTGCGCTCCTGGATCACATAGAGCAGTTCGAGCAGCACATTCTTCACGCTCTCGCGGTCGGAGGCCACGCAGGGCAGCACCTTCGTGTGGGGGGGCTGCCGCAGCGCCAGGCGCAACTCCTCTGGGCTCCAGGCGTTCGGGCGGTCCTGCTTATTGGCCGCGATCACATAGGGCGTATCGCGGTAGGAGACGAAGAAGTCGATAATGCGATTCGTCTCGCGGAAGGTCTCCGGGCGGGTGCTGTCCACCAGGATCACCAGGCCAAGCATACCCTCCGAGAGGATCTCCCACATAAAGTCGAAGCGCTTCTGCCCAGGCGTGCCGAAGAGGTGCAGCACCAGGTCGTCGGCGATCGCGATCCGGCCGAAGTCCATCGCGACCGTCGTCTCTTTCTTGATCATCTTGGTGTCGTCGGTGGCACGCCGCTCGGTCGAGACAACCTCGATCTCGCTGATCGCCTTGATGAACTCGGTCTTGCCCGCGTTCACGGCCCCGCTGACAACCATCTTTACTGTCTGCACACCAGACCTCCGCTACGGTGCTGTGCCCTGGATGAAGCACGCATCGTGAGTCACATGCTTTTGATGCGGTTGATGATGCGATTCACCAGGCTCCGCTTAACCCTAGGCGGCTCGGCGGCCGCCATGCCGGGCTTGAGCGGCAACGGCTTCGGCTTTTTCTGCACGTCTACGAGCCCGGCGGTAAGGAAGCCGTACACGATCCGGCAGACATCGAACTCGCTGATGTTCGTCTTCTGGGCGATCTCTGCGAGCGTATCGCGGCCATTGATGCGGGCGAAGACCCGCCATTCTTCCGCGGCGAGCTTGATACCCCTGGTCTTCGCGCCAGGCTGCTCCAGGAAGCGCACGACCATATCGGTGGAGGGGATGCGGTCCTTGATCCGCCCCCACTCATCGATGCGGCGCACACCCTCCATGATCAGGTGATCCACCGAGATCGGCGTGGGCACCACCGGGGCATCCGGCGCGGGGCGCTGGTTCTGCTCGAAGCGGAACTCGCCCTCGGGCCACCCGAAGAGCCCGTAGACGGCCTCCTCGTTGAAGCTCTGCAGCGGCCCCTGGAACTGCTCGGGGGAAACCAGGCTCTCATCGATGATCACCTCGGTGAGCGTGGCGCCATTGCCGCGGGCGGCGAGGCTGGCGCGGGCCTGGGCGAGCTGGGACGCGCTGAGGATGCCCAGACGCACCAGCAAGTCGGGCTGCTGGTCCTCGGGGCGCCGCGCCGCCAGGAGCAGCTTGCCCTTCTCGAAGAAGAGCAGGGCCGTCTCCTGTTTATAGGCGAGGTGGAGCCCCCCCGTCTTGTACCCTCGGTCGACGAGGTACAGGAAATCGGAGAGACCGAAGTCGCGGATATTACCAACAAGCGCCATTGGGCGTCCCTCCGGAGGGAAAACGTCGCGTGGGGCGAGCGCGCTACACGCTGACGGCGAGCGACTGTTCGGGCTCGACCACGGGCGCGGGGGCGACGCCGTCGGCCTGCAGCACGGGCACGAGGGCGGCGATGGCCGTCGCGACCATGGTGTCGTCCGGCTCGCGGGTGGTGAGATACTGAGACGAGAGGGCCGGCGCCAGCAGCTGCCGGACCCAGGGCCGATGATAGTGAGCGGCGGCGAAGCGCATCACCTCGTAGGCGACGGCAGCGACCACCGGGATGAGTACGATTCGGGCGCCGATCCGCGGCCAGAGCGGCAGGCCGGAAACGGCTAGGAAGATCACAAAGCCGATCAGGGCAGCGATAACCAGGAAGCTCGTGCCGCAGCGGGGATGGATGCGCGAGAACTGGCGCACCGACTCGACCGTGAGCGGGGCGCCGGCCTCGTAGGCATTGATCGCCTTGTGCGCGGCTCCGTGGAAGCCGAAGACCCGCTGGATGTCGGGCAGGCGGCTGATCCCGTAGATGTAAGCCACCACCAAGGCGAGGTTGATCGCGCCCTCGATCATCTCCCGCACCAGCACGGGGGCGCCGAGTTGGGAGAAGAAGTT
>DAOUGF010000951.1:0-3600 GCA_034429295.1 Chloroflexaceae bacterium | reverse complement strand
CTTGAAGAGCCCGCCGCCGCGCCGCACCTCGCCGAGCAGCACCGCGAAGAGCAGCGAGATCGGCAGCAGCGTGCCTACCGTGCCGATGGCGAAGTAGAAGGTGTTGCCCACGGCGGACCACCAGCGCCGATCCCGCATCATCGTCTGGAAGTTCTCGAGCCCCACCCACTCCTGCACCGGCGCGATGCCGTTGTAGCTGGTGAACGACCAGTAAAGCGCCTGTACCGTGGGCCACAGCCCGATCACCACATATAGCAGCAAGCTAGGGATCAGAAATGGCCAGATCAGTTTGCGGAGCTCCCGCTGCAGCAAGCTACACTCCTTTCAACGACGGGCTCCGAGCAGGGCCGCCACCCGTCTGCGGCCTCCGCCTGTTGGGCCGGGGCGTCAGCTGCGCCAGCGCCCCGGCCCGCCGCGCCCCATCAGCGCGTGTAGTACTCATCCCAGTCGGCCTGCATCAACTCCACGAACTCCTGGGGGGTGAGCTGCTCCGAGGCGAGGAGCTCCAGATTCTCCCAGAGCTTGTTCTGTAGCTCAGGGGCGGTCGCGCCGAGGTTATGGACGGCGGGGAACCAGAGTTCGGTGTCGCTCAGCAGTTCGCCGATACCGGGGATGTTCTCGGGGCCGGGCACATCCTTGATCGTCGAGACATAGTCCAGGCTCTTCACCAGCTGCGCCTGCTTCTCGGGGCTGGTGAACAGCTTCATATACTCGATCGCGCACTCGGTGCTGTGGGGCTCCCTGGCGTTGGCGCCCGGCTTGTAGATACCGAAGGAGTTCAGGAAGCCGAAGGTCGCCTCGTAGGGAGTCACATCCTCATAGCCCTCGATCGTCGGGAAGAAGAGCACGGCCTGGTTGAAGCCGGCGGGCACCGAGTCTTTCATCTCGCCCATGAGCCAGGTGCCGATGAAGATGTGGGTAGCCTGGCCCGTGAAGTAGGCCACCTGGTTGGCGGTGAAGTCACCGCCCACGAAGCCATCCACAGTGTAGCCCTTCTGGATGGGCTCCATCAGCATCTCGGCGGCGCGCAGCGGCAGCTCGTCGGTCCACTTCAGCGCGGGGTCGGTGCCGTTATAGAGGGCCGCCTGGGCCTCCTGGCCCATCAGGCGGAAGAGCAGCATATCGTACCAGTAGCCCAGGTAACCGTTGAAGCCGCCGCCGCCGATCGAGGCGATCCCGTTCTGCTTCAGCACCTCAGAGTTGGCCATCAACTCCTCCCAAGTGCGGGGCGGTGTGAGGCCGAACTGCTCGTAGTGGTCGGTGTTGTACCAGAGCACGATCTGTGTCTGCTGGTAGGGGATGCTCACCACGCTGCCCTCATAGACCATTTGAGCTTGGGCAGCGGCATTGAAGGTGTCGAACCAGCGCCCCTCGCTCTGCCCGAAGGGCGGGCTGTTCATCGCTTCAGTCAGATCCACCAGCAGGCCGGCCTTCCACTCCTCGCCGCCGTCTGGGGCAATGCTGGAGCCGCCGCCGCTATAGATGTCCACCGGGTCGCCCTCCTGGGCCCGCAGGTTCACAGCCTGGTAGGCCTCGGGGCCTGGGTACTCGCTGTAGACGAAGCGGCAGGCGGGGTTGAGCTCCTGCAGCTCGTAGCCAATCAGCTGCATCTCGCGCCCGTACGGCGAGTCGGCAGGGTAGAACCCTGCCATCTCCACGATCTTCTGCTCCACCGGTGTCGCGGTGATGACCCGCTCTACCGTCTGCACGACCTCCACTGTCTGCACTACGGCTTGGGGCTCCGCCGCCGGCGGGGTCTGCCCACATGCCGCCGCCACCAGCGCCGCGACGAGCAGAGCGACAGCGCTCAAGAATCTGCGTGTCCTGGCCATTGTTTCGGACTCCTCTTGTGAACAAGGGCTGCCGGAAGGCAAGGGCTAGGCCACCCGAACCGGCCGGTCCTCCCGCAGCGAGCGGTGGATGGCGTCGAGGATGGCGGTGACGTGGCGGGCGTGCTCGAGCGAGACCAGCGGCGCGGCGCCGTCGAGGATGCAGTCCACCCAGTGGGTGATCGCGTGGCGCACGCTGCCTTGGGGGCGACCGGTGAGGTCGAGCAGCAGCAGGTTGCGCGGGAACTCGAAGCGCTGCGGCCCCGCCACCTGGATCTGCTCCTCCTTGCGGTCCATGTGGATCACGCCCCGCTCGCAGGTGACGGCCACCCACGAGTCGACCATGGTGGGGAAGCTGTTCGGGTAGATCCAGCAAGACTCGAAGGTGGCGATGGCGCCGCCCCGGTAGCGCACCTGGGCTTGGATAGCGTCGTAGGTGTCGATGCCGCGCCCGCTCAGCACGCCCCGCACGCCCGAGGCGTAGGCCTCGACGGCCTCGTCCCCGAAGTACCAGGTTACCAGATCGATATCGTGAGCGTTCAGGAACCAGGCCGAGGTGGTGCGATCGGCCCAGCCGATCATCTCGGTGGGCACGTAGATCGTATCGTTCTTGCGAGCGTAGGCCATACGCGGCCGCCCTAACTCGCCCGACTCGATCCGCTGCATGGCCTGGTAGTAGGCCGGGATCCAGCGGTGGTTGAAGAGCACGCTGCCTACCACGCCCGCCGCCCGCACCGCCGCCACGATGCTGTCGGCCTCAGCCAGGTCGGTGGTGAGCGGCTTCTCGACCAGGATGTGCTTGCCCGCCTGCGCGGCCGCCACGGCGATATCGTGGTGGGCGAAATCGGGCGTGGCGATGATCACCGCGTCTACTTCGGGCGAGGCCATCAGCTCACGGTAATCGGTGAAGACCAGCGGCGCGCCGTGCTCGCGGGCGAGGCCGGCAGCCCGCCCCTCGTCGCGACTGCAGACGGCGGCAAGTGTGCTGCGATGGTAGTCGGCCAGCACCCTGGCGTGGGTGCGCCCCATAATGCCCGCGCCGACGATGGCGACCCGCAGCGCGCTCATTGCGGGCCTCCGGTTGCCGAGGACCCGTAGATGACAGGGTTCGCCAGCACACCCAGATGGCCGACGCGGGCGTACATCACCTGGCCGTGCTCCACCTGCCCGATGCCCGCCGGGGTGCCAGTGGCGATCACGTCACCGGGCTCCAGGGTGAGTGACTCTGAGATGATCTCCAGCAGCCGCCCGATTGGGAAGACCATCTCAGCGGTGCTGGCCCGCTGGCGAACAACGCCATCCACCACCAACTCCAACTCCAGGTTCTGGGGGTCGCCCACCTCGTCGGGCGTCACCAACCAGGGGCCGATCGGGCCGAAGGTGTCGAAGCTCTTGGTGCGATCCCAGGGCAGCTGAGCCTCCATAGCCTGCAGCTGCAGATCGCGGGCAGTCACATCGTTGATGACGGTGTAGCCGGCCACGACGTGCTGCCAGGCGTCGGCCCGCAGGTTGCGGCAGCGCCGCCCGATCACCACCGCCAGCTCCACCTCGAAATCGATGCGGGAGCACGAGGGCGGCCCGATCACCTCCTGGCCGTGACCGATGAAGGAGGAGGGGGCCTTGAGGAAGATCGCCGGTTCGCTGGGCACGGCCAGGTTGCCCTCTTCGGCGTGGGCCACGTAGTTGAGGGCGACGGCGAAGCACTTGGAGCAGCCGGCCACCGGCGGGAGAAAGCGCACATCGTCGCTGTGGAAGACGATGCCCTCGCGCC
>DAOUGF010000950.1:0-3891 GCA_034429295.1 Chloroflexaceae bacterium | reverse complement strand
GGGGCTGGAGCCTGTCCTTCTGGTCGGGCACGGCGAGGAAGGGGTAGGCGCTCCACCACATAGGGATGGGGCCGATCTCGAAGCGTTCGCGGATGGGGACGCGCAGCTCCTCGCCGTCGGCGTAGCGCAGCGTGTAGTGGGCCACCACCTCACCAACCGGGGCACCCTCGAGGATGCGCGAGCCGAGCAGGGCGTGGGCGACGATCAGGCGGCGGGCCGCGGCGCCCACAGGCGCAACCACGGGCTCGGAAGCCGCGCTGAGGTCGATCAGGCAGCGGGCCGGGTCGGGCGCCTCGCCGCCAATGAGGAAGGGCAGGCCGTGGAACGTGATGCGGCCGGCGGGGGGCGGGCCCTCCTCGCCGTAGACAGCGGCGCCGGCGTTGCAGAGGGAGCGCAGGTCGAGAGGCTGGTAGTCCGTCATGGGTACCTCCTCGGGCAAAGGACAGGGGAATGAGAGGAGTGTACTACGGGCGGGGGGTGGCGTCGATAGGGCTTTGGATGTGTGGTATCCTCAAGGCCCACGGAGTCTTCACTACGAAAGGCCGGCCATGTCGTCGCTGCTGCTCGCGGGCACCTTCCCGCTAGTCTTCCTGATCGTCTCGATCATCATCGACGCGCTGATGCTCTTCCAGCTGAAGTGGGCGGATCTGCGGGGCGCCTTCCGCGACTCGGCGGTGACGAACCTGGTGTCCGCACTGGTGATCGCGCTGCTCTCGCAGCTACTCTTCCAGGTAGAGAACATCTTCCTGGCGCTGCTGCTGCTGCTGGGGGTGGCCTGGCTGGTGGAGGGCTTCGTGCTGATGCTGCTGCGCAAGCGCACGGCGTCGCGGAGCTACCTGGCGGCGCTGGTGGCGAACTTCTCGTCCTTCATCTTCGCCTACGCGTACGTGTTCACGTTCCTGCTGATTTGAGGGGGCGTTTGGATCGCGAACCCCTTGGGTCGCGAACCCCTTGGGTCGCGAAACTCGCGAAACGTAGCGGAACGAAGTGGCGCGCAGCGCTTAAAACGCGAACGCGAAGCCCTGAAGAAGAGAAAGAGAAGACGCGAAAGCGGCAGTTGGCGCTGCCTTTCGCGTCTTCTCTTTCCAACATTCGCGTGGTTCGTTTCGCGTTTTTCGCGGCGTAGCTTTCGCGAAATTCGCGATCCTACCGCTTCTTCCCCCGCGGCACCGCCGGCGCCCCCTTGCCCCGCGGCGTTTGCTGGGACTTCTGAGCCGCGCCCGCGGTCGCCTGGCGGATCTTCGCGGCCTCGGCGGCGATCGCCGGGTTCTCGGCGGGGCGTGGGGCCACGCGCGCCGCCACGGCGGCCGCCTTCGCGGCCTGGCCGTTGAGGAGATGCATGATCTCCGCCTCGCGGCCCATATGGCAGTGCTTGAACTTCTTGCCAGAGCCACAGGGGCAGAGGTCGTTGCGGCCCGGCATGGCCACCGTCTTGCGCTGCGGCCTGGCCCGCTGGTTCTCGGCCTCGCTGCTGCCGCCCGCCGTCTGGGCGGTGGCGAGGCGGGCCTGCTGCTCGGCCTCGATCTGCCGCAGGTAGCGCTCGTAGGCGAACGACTGCGGGATGATCTGGTAGACCACGTCGCGGGTGATGTTCTCCTTCAGCGCCTCGAACATGCTGAACGACTGCCGCTTGAACTCCACCAGCGGGTCCTTCTGGGCGAAGGCCTGCAGCATAATGCTCTGGCGCAGCTCGTCCATCGCCGTCAGGTAGTCGATCCACTGGCGGTCGATCGCGCCGAGCATCATGCGCCGCTCCACGAAGCGCATCATCTCCGGGGTGATCGCCCGCTCCCGCTCGGCGTAGGCCTGCTCCAGCTGGTCCACCAGCCAGATCTCGATCTCCTCGCGGCTCTTACCCTCGAAGGTGGCCCCGTTCACCGATGGCGGCAGCATCGGGTTGATCTGGCGATAGTGGCGCAGCAGCTCGTTCAGATCCCACTCGTCGGGCTCATCCTCGGGGAGATGCTCGTCCACCAGCGCGGCGATCTCCTCGCCGATCATCTGGAGGATCTGGTCGCGCACATCCTTGCCGTCGAGGATCTCGCGCCGGTCCTGGTAGATAATCTGGCGCTGCTTGTTCATCACATCGTCGAACTCGACGGTGTGCTTGCGGATGTCGAAGTTGTAGCCCTCCACCCGCGTCTGAGCGCCCTCGATCGTGCGGTCGAGGATACCCGCCTCCAGCGGCAGATCCTCGTCCATGAAGCGGTCCATCAGGCCCCTGATCCGGTCCACCGGGCCGAAGCGCCGCATCAACTCGTCCTCGAGCGAGAGGAAAAAGCGCGACGAGCCGGGGTCGCCCTGGCGGCCGGCACGACCGCGGAGCTGGTTATCGATGCGGCGGGCCTCGTGGCGCTCGGTGCCGATGATATGCAGGCCGCCGAGCGCGCGCACCTCCTCGCCCTCGGCCTCAGTGATCCGCTTCGCCTCCTCCCAAGCCTCGCGCTTCTGCTCGGGGGTAGCCTCCTCGAACTTGATTCCCTTGGCGGCGAGGATGTCGTCCACCAAGCCGTCGGGGTTGCCGCCGAGCAGGATGTCGGTGCCGCGGCCGGCCATGTTGGTGGCCACCGTCACGGCGCCCTTGCGCCCAGCCTGGGCCACGATCGCGGCCTCCTTCTCGTGGAACTTGGCGTTCAGCACGTTGTGCTTGATGCCGGCCCGCTTGAGCAGTTCCGAGATCCGCTCCGAAGTCTCCACGCTGGTAGTGCCGATCAGCACAGGGCGGCCCTCGCGGTGCAACTCCTCCACCTCCCGCACCACCGCGGCGAACTTGGCGGCCTCGCTGCGGTAGACCTGGTCGGGCAGATCCTCGCGGATCGAGGGCTTGTTGGTAGGGATGATCACCACGTCGAGGTTGTAGATCTTGGCGAACTCCTCCCGCTCCGTGTAGGCCGTGCCGGTCATGCCGGCCAGCTTGTGATACATGCGGAAGTAGTTCTGGAAGGTGATCGTGGCGAGGGTGACGTTCTCGTTCTTGATCGGCACACCCTCTTTGGCCTCCACCGCCTGGTGCAGCCCGTCGCTCCAGCGGCGGCCGGGCATGGCGCGGCCGGTGAACTCATCGATGATCACCACCTCACCGTCGGGGGTGACCATGTAGTCCTTGTCGCGGTGGAAGACGAACTGAGCCTTCAGGGCGTTCTCGACAAAGTGGGTCTTCTCGAAGTGCTGGGGGTCGTAGAGGCTCTCGCCCTCGGGGATGCGCAGCAGCCGCTCAACGTGGAGGATGCCCTGCTCGGTGAGGGTGATGCTCTTCGTGCGCTCGTCGATGTAGAAGTCGCCGTCGGGCTCGAGGCCCTCCTCCTTGATCTGCTTGGGCGTGACGCTACTACGCTTGAGGCCGCGGATGAGGCTGGCCATCTGGCGGTAGAGGTCGGAGGACTTTTGCGCGGGGCCCGAGATGATCAGCGGGGTGCGGGCCTCGTCGATCAGGATGTTATCGACCTCGTCGACGATGGCGTAGTGCAGCTCCCGCTGCACCATCTGCTCCTTCTCGTAGGCCATATTGTCGCGCAGGTAGTCGAAGCCGAACTCGTTGTTGGTGCCGTAGGTGATGTCGGCGAGGTAGGCTTCTTTGCGCGGCACGGGGCGCCAGTGGACGAGCCGCTGGTCCTCGGGGTTGGCGTTCGGGTCGATATAGTCGGGATCGTAGATGGCGCTCTGCTCGTGGGCGATGAAGCCGACGCTGAGGCCGAGGAAGTGGTAGATCGGGCCCATCCACCCGGCGCCGACCTTGGCGAGGTAATCGTTCACCGTCACCAAGTGGGCGCCGCGGCCCTCCAAGGCGTTGAGGTAGAGCGGCAGGGTGGCAACGAGCGTCTTGCCTTCGCCGGTCTTCATCTCGGCGATCTTGCCCTGGTGGAGCACGATCCCGCCGATCAGCTGCACATC
>DAOUGF010000949.1:0-6722 GCA_034429295.1 Chloroflexaceae bacterium | reverse complement strand
TCCAGCCCAAGGACGAGAAGAACCAGGACTCGACCGAGCTCACCGGCGACATCAACTACCGCAAGATCGCGATCTACGGCTCGGACTCGGACCCGCGCGCGTTCAACTTCGACGGCGAGTTCAACATCGCCAACCGCGGCATCATCGAGTTCATCGAGATGCTCAAGCTGGACGTGGCCTTCCTCTACGACCTGCTCGGCGCGTCCCAGGAGCACAAGATCAAGTCGAAGAAGTTCGCGCAGACCGACATCGATGAGGTGATCATCGGGCACACCAACGCGCCGGAGTACCGCCGCCTGGAGAACAACGAGTTCATGGAGGCGCTCAAGGACCGCACGGTGCGCATCGATATCCCGTACATCACCCGCCTGCGCGACGAGATCCGGATCTACGAGCGCGACTTCAACAAGAAGAAGGTCAAGATCCACATCGCGCCGCACACCCTCGAGGTGGCGGCCATGTGGGCGGTGCTCACCCGGCTCGAGGAGCCGAAGAAGCCCAACCTGACCCTGCTGCAGAAGCTCAAGCTCTACAACGGCCGCACCCTGCCCGGCTTCACCGAGGACAACATCAAGGAGCTGCGCAAGGAGGCGACCAACGAGGGCATGGAGGGCATCAGCGCCCGCTATATCCAGGACAAGATCTCCAACGCGCTGGTCAACTACCAGTCCGACGGCTACATCAACCCGTTCATGGTGCTCAACGAGCTCGAGAGCGGCCTCAAGAACCACGCTCTGATCACCTCCGAGGAGGACCGCAAGCGCTACCGCGACCTGCTGTCGGTCGTCAAGGAGGAGTACACAGAGATCGTGAAGAACGAGGTCCAGCGCGCCATCTCGGCCGACGAGGAGGCGATCAAGCGCCTGTGCGCCAACTACATCGACAACATCAAGGCCTACACCCAGCGCGAGCGGGTGCGCAATAAGTTCACCGGCCAGATGGAGGAGCCCGACGAGCGCCTCATGCGCTCGATCGAGGAGAAGATCGACATCCCCGAGAGCCGCAAGGACGACTTCCGCCGCGAGATCATGAACTACATCGGCGCTCTGGCGATCGAGGGCAAGACCTTCGACTATCGCACCAACGAGCGCCTGCACAAGGCCCTTGAGCTCAAGCTGTTCGAGGATCAGAAGGACAGCATCAAGCTCACCTCGCTCGTCTCCCGCGTGATCGACAAGGACACCCAGGAGAAGATCGACGTCGTCAAGGCCCGCCTGATCCGCGACTTCGGCTACAACGAGCAGTCCGCAACCGATGTGCTCAACTACGTGGCCTCGATCTTCGCCCGCGGCGACACGCGAGGGAATTACTAGAGGGCTGAAGGCTGATGGCTGATGGCTGAACGGGCTCATTTGCGAGCCCCTCAGCCCTCAGCCCTCGGCCCTCCTAAACGCCTATGTCCATGTCCATGAAACGCGTCGACCGCGACCTCGGGCGCTTCCGCCAGATTGTCCGCGGCAAGATCAAAAAAGATCTGCGCAAGTACATGTCCCACGGCGAGATGATCGGCCGCCAGGGCAAGCGCTTCGTCTCCATCCCCGTGCCGCAGATCGACATTCCACAGTTCCGCTACGGCGCAAAGCAGAGCGGCGGCGTGGGCCAGGGCGACGGCGACGTGGGCGACCCGATCGGCCAGGGCGACGGCCAGCAGGGCCAGGGCCAGGCCGGCGCCGAGCCCGGCGCCCATACGCTCGAGGTCGATGTCTCTCTCGAGGAGCTCGCAGCCATCCTCGGCGAGGAGCTGCAGCTCCCCAACATCCAGCCCAAGGGCAAGAAGAATATCGTCAGCGAGAAGGACAAGTACTCCGGCATCCGCCGCACCGGTCCCAACTCGCTGCGCCACTTCAAGCGCACCTACCGCGAGGCGCTGCGCCGCCAGATTTCCTCAGGCGACTACGACGTCCACAACCCGATCGTGGTGCCCATCCGCGACGACATGCGCTACCGCTCGTGGAAGGAGACGCTACTCCCCGAGAGCAACGCCGTTATCATCTATATGATGGACGTCTCCGGCTCCATGGGCACCGAGCAGAAGGAGCTCGTCCGTATCACCGCCTTATGGATCGAGACCTGGCTGCGCTCGCAGTACAAGGAGATCGATATCCGCTATATCGTCCACGACGCCGCGGCTAAGGAGGTGGACCAGGAGACCTTCTACCATATCCGCGAGGGCGGCGGCACCAAGATCTCATCGGCCTACAAGCTCTGCAACCGCCTGATCGATGAGCGCTACCCCGCCGACGAGTGGAACGTCTACCCCTTCCACTTCTCCGACGGCGACAACTGGGGTGGCGGCGATACCCGCGAGTGCATCGAGCTCTTGAAAAAAGATCTGCTCCCCAAGGTCAACCTCTTCTGCTACGGCCAGGTCCGCTCCCTCTACGGCTCTGGCCGCTTCGCCCACGACCTTGAGGAGTACCTCGGCGGCGACGATCGGATCGTGATCTCCGAGATCGCTGAGCGCGATGATATCTACGATACGATCAAGGACTTCCTCGGCAAAGGTAAGTGAGTAGCCAGTGGCCCGTAGCTCGTAGTCCGTCCACCTACGGCTACGGACTACGGACTACAGACTACGGACTACATATGAAGAGCACCCGTCTTCCTCCGCAACTGGATGCCGCCCGCGAGGAGATCGAGCAGATCGCCCGCGACTATGGGCTCGACTTCTTCCCGATCATCTATGAGGTGCTCGACTACCGCACACTCTACGAGACCGCGGCCTTCGGCGGCTTCCCCACCCGCTATCCCCATTGGCGCTTCGGCATGGAGTTCGACCAGCTGCTTAAGGGGCACGTCTGGGCGGGCAGCACCATCTACGAGATGGTGATCAATACCAATCCCTCCTACGCCTACCTGCTTGAGGGCAATGAGGACGTCACCCAGAAGATGGTGATGGCCCACGTCACTGGCCACGTCGACTTCTTTAAGCACAACATGTGGTTCGCCCACACGAACCGCAAGATGCTTGACACGATGGCCAACCACGCCACCCGCATCCAGCGCATCATCGATCGGATCGGCTACGACGTGGTCGAGGAGTTCATCGACACCTGCCTCTCCCTCGAGAACCTGATCGACTACCACTCGCCCTACATCCGCCGCCCTGAGGCCCAGAGCTACAAGCCCCTCGTCGATGAGGAGGAGCCGGAGCTCGTCGAGGAGGGCCTGCCGGTCGAGCGCGAGTACATGCGCGAGTTCATCAACCCCCCCGAGTACCTCGAGGAGCAGCGCCGTAAGCAGGCCGCCGAGCGCGAGCGGCAGCGCCGCTTCCCCGAGAACCCTCAGAAGGACGTTCTGCTCTTCCTGATGAACTACGCGCCCCTCGAGCGCTGGCAGCACACCGTCCTCGAGATCATCCGCGACGAGGCCTACTACTTCGCCCCTCAGGGCATGACCAAGATCCTCAACGAAGGCTGGGCTTCCTACTGGCACTCGACGATCATGACCCAGAAGGTCGCCTCGGCCGCCGAGATCGTCTCCTTCGCCGACCTCCACTCCGGCGTGGTCGCCACCGGCGGCGGCCGCCTCAACCCCTACAAGCTCGGCCTCGAACTGCTCCGCGATGTGGAGGACCGCTGGAACAAGGGCAAGTTCGGCAAAGAGTACGACGAATGTGAGGATATCCGCGAGAAGAAGAACTGGGATAAAGGGCTCGGCCTCGGCCGCCAGAAGATCTTCGAGCTGCGCAAGCTCTATAACGACGTCACCTTCATCGACGAGTTCCTCACTCCCGAGTTCGTGATCGAGAACAAGCTCTTCACCTTCCGCTACAACCGCGACACCGACCTCTACGAGATCGCCTCACGGGAGTTCAAGGAGATCAAGGAGAAGCTGCTCTTCCGCCTTACCAACTTCGGCCAGCCCTTCATCTACGTGGAAGACGGCAACTACAATAACCGCGGCGAGCTCTACCTGCGCCATCGCCACGAGGGCGTCGACCTGAAGATGGACTACGCCCGCGACACGATGCGCAACTTGCATAAGATCTGGACGCGCCCGGTGCACCTCGAGACGATCATCGACGAGAAGAAGCGCCTGCTCTCCTTCGACGGCAGCGACTTCACCGAGCGCCGGATCGACTGAGAACCTAAGGCATCGTCTGGCGCATATGTAGGGCCGAAGCATTCGCTGAGTCTGCTCTCCTTTTCAACGGATGGGCTGCTGGGCGAATGCTTCGGCCTTGCCTGATCCGCTCAGTTCCTCTGTACGCGGTATGGACCCGGCGAATGCTTCTGCCTTACCCAATCAGCCCCCGATCGCCCAGCTCCTCTGTACGTGATGCGGGCTCGGCGAATGCTTCTGCCTTATGAGCCCCCCGATCGCCGAGCTGCTCAAAGCCGCCACAGCTCAACTAGCTGAGGTAAGCTCCACACCCAGGCTGGACGCCGAGCTGCTCCTCGCCCACGTCCTCGGCTGGCCCCGCGCCCGCCTCCTCGCTGAGCGCGCCCACGTCCCCACTCCGGAGCAGACCGCCGCCTTCGCCGCCGCCCTCGCCCGCCGCGCCAGCCTGGAGCCGGTGGCCTACATCCTCGGCCAGAAGGAGTTCTTCGGCCTCGACTTCTATGTGGACCGCCGGGTGCTCGTGCCCCGCCCCGAGACCGAGCTGCTGGTAGAGCTCGCGCTGGCTGTCGCCCGACGACTGACCACAGACCGACCGCCGCAGGAAAGCCTAGGCCGGTCGTCGGTCGTCGGTCGTCGGTCGTCGCTTACAATCGCGGATATTGGCACCGGCAGCGGCGCGATCGCCGTGGCCCTGGCCGCGCACCTGCCGGAGGCGACCATCTACGCCACCGACATCTCGGCCGATGCCCTGGCGGTGGCGGCCAGCAACGTGGAGCGCCACGGCCTCGCCGGGCGCGTGCGGCTGCTCCACGGCGACCTGCTCGCACCGCTTCCCGGCCCCGTCGACCTGATCGTCAGCAATCCGCCCTACACGGTGCTCGCCGAGGTCGAGCCCAACGTGCTCGCCCACGAGCCCCATCTCGCCCTCGAGGGCGGCCCTGATGGGGCTGCGATCTACCGGCGGCTGCTAGCGATGGCGCCGGAATATCTGCGGCCGGAGGGCGCCATCCTGCTGGAGATCGGTGCGTGGCAGGGCGAATTGGTGGCTGGGCTGCTGCGCGAAGCGCTGCCCGCGGCCAGGGTGACGATCCATCAAGATCTTGCCGGCCGCGACAGAGTGGTGTTGGGAGAGCTGTGAGGGGGATCGGCCGCGAGCGCGGCGGCCGTACGTCAGTGTGTCGTACAGCGTGGGACGACGGGCGGCATTCTACCAGTTCTCGTAGCCACGCGCAACAAACCATCTTCAGGCGCTTCTCACCCGTTAAAGAAGGGTGTAATCCAGCTGTCATCCCCGGCTGTGGATCAGGCCGCTGCCTCCTTTTTATACTACCAAGAGGAACAGGAGGCATCCATGGCAGCTCTGTTTGTTGCGCTCGGCATCGCCGTCATCACTTTACTCGCGCTGCTGCTCTGGTTCGTGCCACATCTGCTGCACCAGCAGGCCCAGCGCAGCGCCGATGAGGCGGCCCGGCTGCGCAATATGCTGCTCGATATGCTCAACGAGCAAGAGGCGGTCATGCTGCGACAGTCGCAGCTCGGCACCTCGATCGCCTACCTACAGGATCAGCTCGAGCAGATCGTTGGCCTGGCCCAGCGCGGGTCGCACGATGGCGCGAAACCTCTCCAGGCCCTCGCCGACCAGACGGCCATGCGCCAGATCGAGGAGCGGATCGGCGCGCTGCAGGCCCAGATCCAGGGCTGGCTCGATACGCGAGCGCGGGTGCAGCGCAACGCCCAGGCCCAGGACAACGAGGCGTGGGCCCATCTGATGAGCCTGCTCAGCGCCATACAGGAACGGGTTGGCCAGCTCTCGATCGAGCGCACCAACGCCTCGGCTGGGCTGCAGGCCCGCGTTTTGCTTGAAGAGCTTGAGCAAGAGATGGAGCATCTGCGCTCGATCTCAGAGGATATCGCCACGCTGCAGTGGCGCCTACGCCGCTCACTGAATGAGCGCGAGAGTCATCTCTCGGTCATCCGGGCCAGCGCCAGCGGCGGCGCTGACTAAGCATGCAAAACTGGTCGCAGATGTGCGTTATGATAGGGGCAGGCATCTCTTTATTCTGCCGACCAGCAGAGCCATATGAGCATCGTTGTCATCGATAACCAGGTGGTCCACTACGAGGCCTTCGGCCGCGGCCGCCCGGTGCTCTTCTTGCACGGTTGGCTCGGTAGCTGGCGCTACTGGTTCCCCACGATGGAGGTGGTGGCGGAGAGCTTCCGCACCTACTCCTTCGACTTCTGGGGTTTCGGCGACTCACGCCGCAAGCAAACCCAGGAGAGCATCCAGGCCTATTCAGACCAGGTGATTCGCTTCCTCGACGCTCTCGGCATCGATCGGGTGATGGTAGTCGGCCACTCGATGGGCGGCATGGTCGCCCTCAAGACCGCCCTGAGCTATCCCGACCGCATCCAACGGGTAGCGACAGTGGGCGCCCCGATCGACGGCGACTCGCTTTCCTGGCTGCTGAAACTCACCGACAGGCCCGTGCTCGCCGATGCCTTCGCCCGCTTCCCCTGGCTGCGCCGCCGACTCTTCCGCTTCTTCCTCGGTGAAACGAGCGACCCACATGTGAGCGAGGTGATCGACGACAGCGTGAAATCGAGCGCGAACACGCTCCGCTACGCTGTCAGCTCGATGTGGCGCACCGACCTGCGCC
>DAOUGF010000948.1:0-3534 GCA_034429295.1 Chloroflexaceae bacterium | reverse complement strand
AGCCTCTTCGCGCCGGGGAACATCGTTGATATCGCCCGTGAGGAGCGCGCCGTGTAGTGACGGCGGATCGCTTTGTAGGGCTCTAGCTTCCGGGAAGCTCCGCCAGAAGGCTTCGTGGCTTAACTGGTTCACGGCCAAGCTTCCCGGAAGCGTTCCTCAACCCAGCCTCATAGCTTCCGGGAAGCTTCGCAGCAGGCGCCCTGGCTCAACTGGCGTGCAGCCCAAGCTTCCCGGAAGCTTGCCAAGCCGCCGGCTGGAACACCTGGCGGAGACGAATGGTATACTCTCCCTGATGGACGATACGGCGCGGCCTGTGCAGACGGGCCGCGCGCAGCGTCTAGCCTGCAGGGCGACCCGCCGCCACCAGTAGGCGACGGTGGCCCTCCTACGAGATGATGGCATGACCACCTTTGAGGTGTCCGTCAGCAAGGACTATACGGTGTTCTGCGCCGGGCACTTTGTCACCTACGATGGTGACAAGTGTGAGCCGCTCCACGGCCACAACTACCGCGCCGCCGCGCGCCTCGTCGGCGCGCTGAACGACGACGGTATGGTCTTCGACTTTGTGACGCTGAAGCGGTTGTTGCGGGCGATCTGCGATCGGCTCGACCACCGTATGCTGCTGCCGCGCCACAACGCCCGCCTCGAGCTCTCCGAGAGCGATGAGGCGGTGACGGTGCGCTACAAACAGAAGACCTACCTCTTCCCCCGCGAGGACGTGGTCCTACTCCCGATCGCCAACACCACGGCGGAGCTGCTCGCCACCTGGGTGGCCGATGAGCTGGTGGCCGCCATCCTCGCCACGGGGCGGGCCGTCCCCGATCTCGTCGAGGTGGAGATCGCCGAGTCGTTCGGCCAGTCCGCCATCTGCCGTCGCACGGTCTCCGCCCGATGAGCCCCGCCAGCATCTACCTCGCCCTCGGCTCGAACCTGGGCGACCGTGCCGACAATCTGCGCCGCGCCCTCCGCGCCCTCGCGCCCACGATCAGCGTCGCGAACATCTCGCCCTGCTACGAGACTGAGCCAGCCTACGTGCTCGACCAGCCCCGCTTCCTCAATCTCGTCTGCAGCGCGACGACGGCCCTGGAGCCGCACGACGTCCTACGCCGGCTGAAGACGATCGAGGCGGCCCTCGGGCGCACCGCCGGCCCGCGCTTTGGCCCGCGCCCCGTAGATCTCGACCTGCTTTTCTACGATGATCTCATCCTCGACAGCCCCGAGCTGACCGTCCCCCACCCGCGCATCGCCGAGCGGGGCTTTGTCCTGGTGCCCCTCGCCGACATCGCCCCCGATCTGCTCCACCCGGTCCTGGGTGTGACCATCGCCGAGCTGCGCGACCGCCTGCCTGACGCCTGGCAGGGCATGCGCCGAGTAGAGGATGTCACACTATGATCCAGCATCCACAACTGACCGTTGGCCCCACAACCTTCACTTGGGGCGAGCGAACCTATCTCATGGGCGTGATCAACGTCACCCCTGATTCATTCTCGGGCGACGGGCTCCTGAGCCGGAACAATTGGGTCGAGGCGGCTGTCGCCCAAGCCCAGGAGCAGGTCGCGGCGGGCGCCGATATCCTCGATGTCGGCGGAGAATCGACCCGGCCAGGCAGCACGCCCGTGCCGCTTGATGAGGAGTTGCGCCGGGTGCTGCCGGTCGTCGCGGCGCTGGCGAAGGCCGTCACAGTGCCGATCTCGATCGACACATCGAAGGCCGAAGTCGCCCGGCAGGCGATCGCGGCGGGCGCCACGATCATCAACGATGTGTGGGGCCTGAAGCTGGACCCGGCGATGGCGAGTGTGGCCGCCGAGACGGGCGCGGCGCTGGTGCTGATGCATAACCGCAGCCGACCCAAGGACGCCGTACAGGAGGCGGGGCTGGGCGGCCGCTACGTCGGCATCCACTACGACGACCTGCTGGGCGATATCATCCACGAGCTGCGCGAGTCGCTCGCGCTGGCACTCGACGCTGGCGTCGCCACCGAGCGGATCATCGTGGACCCTGGCATCGGCTTCGGCAAGACGGTCGAGCAGAACCTGGAGCTGATCGACCGCCTCAGCGAGCTGCAGAGCCTGGGCTACCCCATCCTGGTCGGCCCATCGCGGAAGGCATTCACCGGCTACGGCCTCAAGCTCCCCCCGGATCAGCGGCTGGAGGGGACCGCGGCGGCGGTGGCCCTGTCGATCGATCGGGGAGCGGACATTGTGCGCGTCCACGATGTGGCGGCGATGCGCCGCGTCGCCGTGCTCGCCGACGCCATCTGCCGGCGGCGGAGGGTCTGACGGTGGGGCAGCTGACGGAGGCGGAGGCGGCGGCGTGGCTGTTCAGCTTTACGGACAGCGAGGCGAAGCTGCCGCGCACGCCGCAAGAGTTCAACCTCCCGCGGGCCGAGGCGCTGCTGGGGCAGCTCGGCGATCCGCAGCGCCGCTACCCGTCGGTTGTGATCGCTGGCACCAAGGGCAAGGGCTCCACCGCCGCGATGACGGAGGCGATCCTCCGCGCGGCAGGGCTGCGGGTGGGGCTCTACACCTCGCCGCATCTCCACACGCTGCGCGAGCGGGTGCAGGTCGATCGGGAGCCGATCGCGCCGGAATCGGTGGCCGAGCAGGTCGAGCAGATGCGGCCGGCCGTGGCGCGCATGAACCCGTCGCTCGGCCCGCTCTCAACCTACGAGGTGACCACAGCCCTAGCGCTGCGCTATTTCGCGGCGCAGCAGGTTGATGCCGCTGTGCTGGAGGTAGGGCTTGGCGGCCGCTACGACGCGGTCAACGCCGTCACCCCGCTCGTGTCGGCGATCAGCTCGATCAGCTACGATCATATGGAGGCCCTCGGCCACACGCTCGATGCGATCGCGTACCAGAAGGCCGGGATTATCAAGCCGGGGGTCCCTGTGGTAACCGTGCCGCAGGAACAGTCAGCGGCGCAGACGATCTCGCGGGTAGCCGCCGAGCAGGCGGCGCCGCTCTTCGTCGCCGAGCCGGAGGGCCTGCGCCACACGGCATCCGGCCGCCTGCTTCCCTATCCCGCGCCGGTGCAGGCCGCGACGGTGGGACTCAGAGGCCAGTTTCAGTTGGAGAACGCGCGGCTCGCCAGCGGCATCGCACGCCTGTTGATCGAGCAGGGATTGCCGGTGACGGAGCGGGCGGTCGCCGAGGGGCTGGCGAGCGTGCGCTGGCCCGGCCGGCTCGAGACGCTGCGCGAGCGGCCGCTGATTATCGCGGATGGCGCCCATAACGGCGATTCGGCGCAGCGGCTCATGGATGCGCTGCGGCAGCTGTTCCAGTACCGGCGCCTCATCCTCATCCTGGCCGTCTCGGCCGACAAAGACCTGGCGGCGATCGCTGCGGCGCTGGCCCCGGCTGCGCACACGCTGTTCCTTACGCGAACTACCCACCCGCGCGCCGCATCCATCGAGCAACTGGTAGCGGGGGTGGGGCCGTTTGCCGCTGGCGAGCTGCGGACGGCGAACGACGTGGCCGAGGCGATTACCCTGGCGCTGGAGAGCGCCGGGCCGGACGATCTGATCTGCGTCACGGG
>DAOUGF010000947.1:0-7346 GCA_034429295.1 Chloroflexaceae bacterium | reverse complement strand
GCCGTGGCGTCCAGCAGCTGCTCGCGGATGTGCTGGCGCCACTCATCGGTCACGCCGGTCAGGCGGCGGATCAGCGCGGTGTAGCCCTTGGCGTCGGGCAGCTGGTAGCCGTCGATGTCGCCGATCGTGCCGATGATGCTCCGCTCCACAGTCAGGCGATCCAGCGCCACGCTGCGCAGGAAGTCGCCCGTGCCGTCGTAGACGTCGAGGGTGCGCAGCAGGTTCGGGTCGCGGTAGGAGGTCCAGGCGAAGATGCCCGTGGAGCGGTCGTAGCTGCTGCTGGCGCCGTAGGCCCCGCCCTGCACGCGGATCTTCTCGAGCAGGTAGGCGTTGTAGAGGAAACGGGTGACAGCGCCGGCGGCGCCGCCCACCTCCACGCCGAGGGCCCGCACGTTCGCGCCCTTGGCCACGTAGTTCACCTTGGCGGGGATGGTCAGGCCCTCGTTGGGGCCGGGCTCGGCCACGCGCCAGGCGGCGGGCGTGTAGTCGGCGGCGGGCAGCTCAGCCACGAAGTCGTCGAGGGCGGGGGCAAGTTGCTTGAAGCCGTCGGCGTCGAGAGTGACGTTGGCGAGCAGCGCGGCGCGGTTCACCAAGTGGCGGCGCACCGCCTCGAGCTGGGCGAGCACGCCGGGCCAGTCATCGGCCACCCGCCGCTCCAGCTCGCGCACGAAGAAGAGGCCGCTGATGCCGCTCATCTGCTCGTCGGCCCACTCGGCGGCGTCGAAGCGGGCGGCCAGACGCTTGCGGGCGAAGGCGTTGCCGCTGGGCACCAGCGCCGACTCGCGGCCAGCCTTGGCGCGGGTGACGATCTGGCGGAAGCGCTCCTGGTCGTCGAGGCGCACCGTGAGCAGGATGTCGCGGATGATCGCCAGCATCGCCTCGGCTTGGGCGAGGGTGGACTTGCCGCGGACGATCAGGCGGCCGACGGGGGCGCCGTTCTGCACGTTGGTGGCGGTCAACGCCGAGGCGTAGATACCGCCGGTGTCGCGGCCGATCCGCTGCACGAGGCGCACAAAATCCTCGCGCTCGGTGCCCATCTCTGTGAGCGCGCGGCTGAAAAGCGGTACGAAAGGCAGCAGCTCGGTCGGGAGGGTCTGCAGGTCGAAGGCCAGGTCGAGGTAGACGATCCCGTTGGTGAAGAGATCGTGGAAGAGCAGGGGGGCGCCGCCGCTCGTCAGCTCCTCGGTGGGGATGGTCTTGCCCTGACGGTCGAGATCCTTCAGCGTAAGCGTGGGGATCCTGGCGATATCCTCGGGGCGGTCGGGCTCCTCCTGCATCCGCCTGAGCGCCTCGGTTTCGGCGACGAGGCGATCCAGGTCGGCGTCGCTGAGGGTGGCCTGGTAGGCATCGAGGCGGGCCCGCTCGGCTGCGGCCTCCCGCTCGGCCTGCTCCGGGTCGGGGCGGAGCAGCAGGCGCATGCGGTGGGTATTCTCCAGCAGCGTCTCGCGGATCAGGTTCTCGAAGAGCCGCTCGCCCCCATCGAGGCGGGCCCTGATCGAGGCGAGGGGCCGCTCGAAGCGGAGCGGGGCCAACGGGTCGCGGTCGTAGAGCCAGGTGTCGAGGGCGCGGAAGAAGAGGCTGAGACCGCGGGGGAAGGAGCCGGTGTTGTTCTCGCGGAGCGCGAACTCGAAGGTGTTGAGGGCCGCCGCGATCTGCTCCGGGTCGATGCCGTCGTCGGCGAGCCGGGTGAGGGTGTCGAGGACCAGCTCCTCCACCTTCGGGGCGTCGGCGGGGTCGATGCCCTTCAGGCCGACGGCGAAGGTGTGCTGGCGGATACTGTCGTTGTAGCCGCTGCCGGTGAGGTCGTCGCCGAGGCGCGAGTCGATCAGGGCCTTGCGCAGCGGGGCGGCGGCGGTGCCCACGAGGATGTAGCTGAGGATGCCGAGGGCCAGCACCCGCTCCAGGTCGGTCTCCTCGCCGATCATCCACTGGACGGTGACCAGGCCCTTCTTGCCGCTCTCCTCGGCGGGGGCGGCGTAGGTCTCCTCCACTACGCGGGGCTCCGGGAAGCGGGGCTGTAGCGCGATCTGCGAGGGCGACTCGGCGGCCTCGAACTGGCTGAGGTACTCGTCAAGGATCTGCAGGCGGCGCTCGGGCGGGTCATCGCCGTAGAAGAAGAGGCGGGCGTTCGAGGGATGGTAGAGCGTCTCGTGGAAGCGCTTGAACTGCTCGTAGGTGAGATCTGGGATGAAGCGCGGGTCGCCGCCGGAGCTGACGCCGTAGGTGGTGTCGGGGAAGAGCGCCTGATGAGCGGCGCGGTAGAGCAGGTAGTCGGGCGAGGAGTACTGGCCCTTCATCTCGTTGAAGACCACGCCGCCGAAGGTGACGGGCTCGCCCTTGGCGGCCAGCTCGTAGCGCCAGCCCTCCTGTTTGAGCGCCTCGGGGGGGATGCGCGGGAAGAAAACCGCGTCGAGGTAGACGTCAACGAGGTTGTAGAAGTCAACTAGGTTCGTGGACGCGACGGGGTAAACCGTCTTGTCCGGGTAGGTCATGGCGTTCAGAAACGTCTTGACCGAGCTCTTGACGAGCTCGAAGAAAGGTTTCTTCACCGGGTACTTGCGGGAGCCGCAGAGCACGCAGTGCTCGAGGATATGGGCGACGCCGGTCGAGTCGCTGGGGGGAGTGCGGAAGGCGACGCCGAAGCATTTATTCTCATCGTCGTTTTCGAGAGAGAGGAGTTCGGCGCCGGTCTTGATATGGCGATAGAGCCGGGCGCGGGTGTTGAGCTCCTCGATCTGCTCGTCGCGCACGAGCTCGAAGCCATGGGTGGCGGTCATCGGAACCTCGCTTTCGCATGTGCCGGGGGGGCGGGCTCTATTGTACCAGAGGTGGGGGTTTGGATCGCGAACTTCGCGAAAGGGGAGCGAAAAACGCGAAACGAAGGTTCGAAATTTCGAAAGAGAAGACGCGAAAGGAAGGCGCGAAAACGCGAAGGCAACCTCCCGCCTCATGTTATAATGGAAAATGGAACTCTTTTCCACAATGTGAAAAGAAAGGACGGCTCAATGGCTGATCTGAAGTTGCCCGCAGGGATGCAGATCACTGCCCCTGTCGCCCCGTCCCACGAAGAGATCCTCACCCCCGAGGCCCTCGAACTCGTGGCCCGGCTTCACCGTCGCTTCAATGGCCGCCGCATCGAGCTGCTCGCCCGCCGCCAGGCGCGCCAAGCCGAGCTCGACGCCGGCGCCCGCCCCGATTTCCTCCCCGAGACGGCCCACATCCGCGCCGGCGACTGGCGTATCGCCCCTTTCCCCGCCCAGCTCGCCGATCGCCGGGTCGAGATCACCGGGCCCGTCGATCGCAAGATGATCATCAACGCCCTCAACTCCGGCGCCAAGGTCTTTATGGCCGACTTCGAGGACGCCAATACGCCTACTTGGGAGAACCAGCTCGACGGCCAGCTGAACCTGCGGGACGCCCTGCGCCGCACGATCAGCTTCACCTCGCCCGACGGCCGGGCCTACGCCCTCAAGGATAATCCCGCCGTGCTCTTCGTGCGCCCCCGCGGCTGGCACCTCGACGAGAAGCACGTCATCGTGGACGGCGAGCCCGTCTCCGGCGCGATCTTCGACTTCGCCCTCTACTTCTACCACAATGCCCGCCAGGCCATCGAGGTGCAAGGCGGTCCCTATTTCTATCTGCCCAAGCTGGAGAGTCACCTCGAGGCCCGGCTCTGGAACGATATTTTCCTCGACGCCCAGGAGTATGTGGGCCTGCCCCGCGGCACGATCAAGGCCACCGTGCTGATCGAGACGATCCTCGCCGCCTTCGAGATGGACGAGATCCTCTACGAACTGCGGGAGCACTCGGCTGGCCTCAACTGTGGCCGCTGGGACTATATCTTCTCCTGTATCAAGAAGTTTCGCAGCGACCCGGAGTTCATCCTCGCCGACCGCGCCCTGGTCACGATGACGACCCACTTTATGCGCTCCTACTCGCTGCTCTGCATCAAGACCTGCCATCGTCGCGGCGCCCACGCGATGGGCGGCATGGCGGCTCAGATCCCGATCAAGAACGACCCCGCCGCCAACGAGGCGGCTCTCGCCAAGGTGCGCGCCGACAAGGAGCGCGAGGCCAACGATGGCCACGACGGCACTTGGGTGGCTCACCCCGGCCTCGTCCCCATCGCCCTCGCCGCCTTCGACGCCGTGATGAAGACGCCCAACCAGATCGAGCGCACCCGCGACGATGTGGAGGTGACCGCCGCCGACCTGCTGCAGTTCGGCCCTGAGGGCCCGATCACCGAGGCTGGCCTGCGTCTGAACATCAATGTCGGCATCCAGTATCTCGGCGCCTGGCTCGCCGGCCTCGGCTGCGTGCCGGTCTTCAACCTGATGGAGGACGCGGCCACCGCCGAGATCTCCCGCGCCCAGATCTGGCAGTGGATCCGCAGCCCCAAGGGTGTGCTCGACGACGGCCGCAAAGTGACGGTCGAGCTGTTCCGCAAGCTGCTACCGGAGGAGTTGGAGCAGGTGCGTAGGCTTCTCGGCCCCGCCTACGAGAGCGGGCGCTATGAGGAGGCCGCCGAACTCTTCGATGAGATCACCACCAGCGACGAGTTCGTCGAGTTCCTCACCCTGCCGGCCTACCAGCGCATCCCCTAGCCGGAATTCCTTTCTCTGCTGCCAAGGGGCGTAGCTCAGGGCTACGCCCCTTCCAATTGCGCTGGATGAGAGGTGCAGAAACTCACACCTTTCGCACTAGAAATGCACAGAGCCGGCCCGCGACAGGGTGTAGCACTCATCGGTGAAAAATGCTAAACTTTGGGCTATCGCTGCACCTGTACAGTCGGAGCGCCCGCGGTAGCAAAGGTTCGGGGGCAGCCTGCTAGTGGATCCGGCGAGGTCTGTGTATCGCAGCCTCAGGCTCTGCGGTTGACTGGCCTCGCCTTCAGCGAACACGAGGTGGACTATGGCGTACTACCTGATCGCAGGCGCTGCAGGCTATGTCGGCTCCCGGCTCGCAGAACAGCTGCTTGCCCGGGGCCATCGCGTGCGCGGCCTCGTGCGCACCCGCGACAGCGATATCGTCGAGGCGCTCGCCCGCAAGGGCATGAGCGTCTGGATCGGCGATCTTACTCGCCCCGAGTCCCTCGTCGGAGTTGCCGACGGCGTGGACTACGTCCTCAACCTCACCTCCCGGCTCGTGATCGAGAATGGTTCCGTCCGCCGCACCTACGTGGATGGGAACCAGCACCTGATCGCGGCCTGCTCGCGCTCCCGCAGTGTGCGCGCCTACATCTTCACCTCCAGCGTTGCGCCGTACGGCAACGCCGGCGATACCCTTGTCAGCGAGGATCACCCGGTGGCGCCCACCTACCCCCTCGGCGAGGTGCTGGCCGAGGCCGAGCGCACCATCATGCGGGTGGCCCGCGAGCATCGCTTCCCCGCGATCATTCTGCGCTGTGCCTCGATCTACGGTCCCGGCCGCGACCCCGTGGCGGCCGTCGAGAGCGGGATCGCCACGATCTACGGCGACGGGCGTAACTTCGTCTCTCACATCCATATCGACGACTTGCTCACTGTGCTCGAGCGCATCCCTGTCGAAGGGCAGCCCGGCGCGATCTACAACGTGGGCGACGATGAGCCCCTGCGGCAGTACGATCTGATCGCCGATGTGCGGCGACGCCTCGGTATGGTGCCGCCCCGCCGCTTCTCGGCCGAGGCCGCCCTCGCCGCCGGGCTCGACCCGACCGTGATCGGGATGCGCACCGCCTCGGTTCGCCTCGACAATAGCCGCCTCAAGCACGACCTCGGCCTCACCCTGCGCTACCCCAGCCTGCGGGTTTGGCTCGATGAGCGCCTGCCGGTCGAGGAGGCAGTGGCTGTCGGCGCGTGAACGTGACAGGGTGACAAGGTGAACGCCCTCGCTGCGCAGAGGCTTCGCCTCGTCTTGCGACCCGGGCTAGGTGACAAGGTGACATCCTGACGGTGCCGATAGGTGTCACCCTGTCACCCCCCAAACCCTAGCCCGCGCTCGCGCATGCTCACGTAGCGGCCTCGCCCGATCACGAGATGGTCGAGCACGTCGATGTCGAGCAGCTTGCCGGCCTCGACGATCTGGCGGGTCACCAGGATGTCCTCGGGTGACGGTGTGGGGTCGCCCGAGGGATGGTTGTGGGCCACGATGATCGCCGCGCTATTGCGGCGGATGGCGTCGCGGAACACCTCGCCCACCCGTATCTGGGCGCTGTTCACCGAGCCCACGTAGATCGTCGCGATCTCCTGCACCCTGTTCTTGGTATCGAGCAGCACCGTCCGCAGCTGCTCCTGCTCGAGGTGGCTCATCTCAAGCAGCAGCAGATTCGCGACATCGGCGGGCGACTTGATCTGCGGCCGTTCGTCGAGACCGACGAGCAGCAGGCGCCGTCCGATCTCCAGTGCCGCCTTCAGGGTGGCCGCCTTGGCCTCGCCCACGCCGCGGCGCCGGCAGAGTTCGTGGTAGTCGGCGCGGAGCAGACCGTTCCACCCTTTGTACTCGCTGAGAAGTTGCTGGGCCAGCTGCAACACGTTGGTGCCGCTCACCCCGACTCGCAGTAGGATGGCCAGGAGCTCAGCATCTGAGAGTGCGGCGGGACCGGCGTCGCGCAGCCGCTCGCGGGGCTGATCGCGGAGCGGAAGCTCACGGATACGGTACAGTGGGAGGGCCATCAGGGTGCTCCTTGCTACGCTTCTGCCCTGTGTACCGCCCATTCCCGCCTGAGGATACGCCTAGCCCCGCTTTCCAGCCTCTAGTTCAGGTGCACCACCTCGAGCGGCTCGCTGGCCCGCGCCTGCATCGCGTTTGCCACGCTCAGCCGGTGGCACTCGCGGTAGTCGGCCTCGAAGCAGAGTAGCGCCGCCGGCTGCGCCCGCACGATCGCGAGCGCGGCGTCTAGCGCCTCCGGCTGCTGCGCGAGCAGCTCGTCCATCGCCTGAAAGAAGGCCTCATAGTCGTGGGTGCGGCGTATCTCGTCCCGCAGCGCCTTGGGCGTGCCGAGATCGGGCAAGTGGGTGTAATCGATCGCCGCGGCGGCCAAATGGGCCTGCAGCCGTCGCTTCGAGAAGTCCGCCTTGCGGCTGAAGGGTAGCTGCCGCACGTCGATCAGGTGCGTCACGCCGTGGGCCTGCAGCATCTCGATGAAGCCGTCGATCGTGCGCCCCTGATAGCCGATGGTGAAGAGGGTGTTCATTTGCTGCTCCTCCCCTGTGGGATAGGCATACTATAGCGCACCCGCGGGATGGCGTGGGCGCAGGAGCCCACGCGGTGCGTGATCTTGCGAGCGGGCTCCGCCCCTCGCGCTCCCCGCGAAGCGCCTCGGGGTGCAGTCCCGAGCCCCTACCACCTGCACGGTGCGTGCGTTTGCA
>DAOUGF010000946.1:0-4928 GCA_034429295.1 Chloroflexaceae bacterium | reverse complement strand
GGCTCGCGCAGCATCGCCCGGACGCACATAGCCACCGCCGATGAGGTGAAGGAGAGGGTGCTGTTGAGCGCGCCCTGCACCTGCGGGTCGGTGCCGGTGAAGTCTACGGTGACCGAGTCGCCGCTGATAGTGACCGTGACCTCGAAGCGCACCGGCGGCCCGCCCACACCGTCGCTATCCATATAGTCGACGAAGCGCGCCTGGCCGTCGGGCCAGGAGGCGATCTCGGCGCGCATCAGGCGCTCGGTGTAGTCGATCAGGTCGGCTGCGGCCAGGCGGAACGTCTCCACACCGTAGCGCCCGATGATCTCGTGGATGGCCCGCTCGCCGATGTGGCAAGCCGCCAGCTGAGCTCTGAGGTCGCCAATCGTCTGGTGGGGCACGCGCACATTGGCGCGGAGCAGCGCGAAGATCGCCTCGTCGGGGACGCCGCGGCGGTACAGCTTCAGCCAGGGGATGCGCAACCCCTCCTGGAAGATCTCGGTGTTGTCGCAGGCCGCGCTGCCCGGCAGCCTGCCGCCGAGGTCCATATGGTGCGCGGTGCTCACCGCGAAGGCGACCCGCTCGCCGTGCCAGAAGATCGGCTTGACGATGAAGATGTCGGGGATGTGCATCCCGCCCTCGAACGGGTCGTTGAGGATGAAGATGTCACCCTCCTCGATCGAGTCGCCATACTTCTGGAACAGCGTCGCCAGGGCAAAGGGGACGGCGCCGAGGTGCAGCGGGATGGTGACGCCTTGGGCGATCATCTGGCCGTCGGCATCGCAGAGCGAGGTCGAGTAGTCGAGGCAGTCGCGGACGATCGTCGAGTAGGCGGTGCGGTAGAGGGCAAGCGACATCTCGTCGGCCGCCGAGGCCAGGGCGTTCTGCATGATCTCGCGAGTGATCGGGTCGATCTCAGCCATGTGCCAGCTCCATCACGATCTGTCCCTGCTCATCCAGCCAGGCCCGCGCGTCGGGCGGGATCACCGTGGTTGAGTCGTACTCGTCGACCAGGAGCGGGCCGCTGCGCCCGCCGGCCAGCCCGGCCCGCCCGATCACCGGCGTCTCGATCAGCCCCCACTCCGGCCCGAAGTAGGCTTGGCGCGACGCCGCGGCGGGCGTGTAGGGCGCGACCGGCGCGAGAGGCCCGGTCTCGGCGCCCAAGTCGGCCCGGCCGATCAGGCGCAGGGCGACAACCTCGACGGCATTGTCGGGGTCGGAGCGGTGGCCGTAGAGGCGCTCGTGCTCGGCCTCGAAGGCTGCGCGCAACCTGGCCGCCCCCATCTCCCCAGGCGCGACGTCCAGGGCGATGCGGATCTCGGAGTTCTGTCCGTGGAAGCGCACATCGGCGCTCCAGGCGAGGGCCACGCGCTCAGCCGGATAGCCCTCGGCGGCAAAGCGCGCCAGCATGCGCTCCGCCAGCTCGGCGGCGAGGGGCGGGAGGCCGGCGTCGATCGCGGCCTCGCCGGTGAGCATGCAGCTGCGCACGTCGTGATGCTCGACGCCCGAGAGCAGCAGCCCGAGGGCGCTGAACAGCCCCGGCAGCGGCGGGATGATCACCCGTGGGCTGCCCAACTCGCGGGCAAGGCCGGCGGCGTGGACCGGGCCCGAGCCGCCGAAGGCCAGCAGCGCGAAGACCCGCGGATCGCGCCCGCGCTCGGTCGAGACGGCCCTGAGGGCGCGCATGGTGCGCGCGTTGGCGATGCGGTGGATGCCGTACGCCGCCTGCAGCAGGTCGATGCCGAGGGGGCCGGCGATCTGCTCCTCGATCGCGCGCGCGGCGGCAGCGCGGTCGATGCTGACCTGGCCGTCGGCTAGGGGGCCGGTGCGGATGTAGCCGAGCACAACGTTGGCGTCGGTGACGGTGGGCAGATGGCCGCCACGCCCGTAGCAGGCGGGACCGGGCAGAGCGCCGGCGCTGCGCGGCCCGACGTGCAGCCCACCAGCGTGGTCGAGATAGGCGATGCTGCCGCCGCCCGCGCCGATCTCGGCGATATCGATCGTGGGCGCCCTGATCAGCTCGCCGCCCCCGCCCACGAGCCGGCTGCCGGCCGAGAGGGCCGCCCCGACCTCGTACTCGGCGCTGTACGCGACGGCGCCCCCCTCGACGATCGAGGCCTTGGCCGTGGTGCCGCCGATGTCGAGTGTGATCACACCCTGGGCGCCCGCGCGCCTCGCCATGATCCCGCCCGCCAGCACGCCCGCCGCGGGGCCGGACTCGAGCACGTACACCGGCCGCTCCGCGGCGTCCTCCTCAGGCGTGAGGCCGCCCGCCGACTGCATGATCAGCAGGGGCGCCGCGACCCCGAGGGCGCGCAGCCCTGCGCCCAAGGCGCCCAAGTAGCGCCGCATCACCGGCTGCACGTAGGCGTTCACCGCCGTGGTCGCGCTGCGCTCATACTCCCTGCGCTCTGGCAGCACCTGGTGCGAGAGCGAGATGTGCAGCCCAGGCAGCCGCGCGCGCAGGAAGGCGCCGATCTGCCGCTCATGCTCGGGGGAGGCGTAGGCGTGGAGCAGGCAGACCGCCACCGCCTCGACCCGCTCGCGCTCCAGCGTGCCGGCGATGCGCTCGAGCTCGGCCTCGTCCAGCGGGCGCACCACTTCTCCGTCGGCGGCGATCCGCTCGCCGACCTCCAAGCGCAGGGCGCGCTCGATCAGGGCTGGCGGCTTCTGGAAGAACAGGTCGTAGAGTTGGGGCGCGCGGATGCGCCGCAGTTCGAGCACATCGCGGAAGCCGGCGGTGGTGATCAGGGCAGTGCGGGCGCCCCTGTGCTCCAGCACGGCATTGGTGGCGACGGTAGTGCCGTGGGCGACAAGCGATACCGCCTCGCCCGTGCTGTCGAGGGCGCGCAGCAGGTGGGCCGTTGCCTCGAGCACGGCTCGCTCGAAGTCGGGCGGCGTCGAGGGAAGCTTGTGGGTCCAGATCCGGCCAGCAGCGTCGATCGCCACCAGGTCGGTGAACGTCCCGCCCACATCAGCCCCGATGCGCAGGGGAGCTTGCGCTGCTGCCATGCCTCCTCCTCATCATCCTAGTGCAGCTTTCCAGAGACGAGCTGCTGGATGGGACAACCGACGACAGACGACCGACAACCGCCCGCAACCTGCCCAACCGTAGCCCGTCGTCTGTGGCCGGTCATCGCCCAACTCCCAACTCACTTCCGAACTGCACAACTCGTGCAATGTCAAGTGGCCTTTTTAGCCGTGTCGCCTAGCTCTCTGGCTTTGTGAGGTTCTCGCTGTACGGACTACGGGCTACGGACTACGCTGTACGGCACTAAAGCCCGCGTGCCGCCACCTCCCATACCATCGCCACCCGCCCGTCGCGCATGGCGTAGATCCGGTCGTGCAGGTTGATCGTCGTGCTGCCGTGCTGCGGGATCAGCATGAGCTTGTTGCCCACGGCGATGGGCGGGCCATCGGCGGCAAGTTCGAGCTGGCCGTGCTCCTCGTTCAGGGCCACGGCGCGCAGGCCGGGGAGGGCCGGCTCGGGCAGGCCGCCATCGGCGGAGAGCTTCTTCTGGCCCGCATCGACTGTCACGCGCCCCGGGCTGGGCCGGCTGATCACCGTTGTCAGCACGGCGATGGCGACAGCGAGATCCGGCACGGCTCGCCGGTAGCGCCCATCGCTCAGCAGGTACGACCCGGCCTGCACCTCGGTCACACCGGGGAAGCTGCCTGCAACCGCGTAGGTCGACGTGGCGCCCGCGCTCACGATCGGCACCGCGATGCCCTCGCGCTCGAGCAGGCGCGCTGTGCTGACGAGCAGCCAGAGGGCGCGACGGCACTCCCGCTCGCGCTCTTCCTGGGAGAGCCCGTGCATCGAGCCTTCGTAGCCCATCAGGCCGAGAAAGCGCAGCCCCGGCGCCTTGACAATCTGCTGGGCGAGCCGCAGGGCCGCCCCGCCCGGCGCGACGCCCGAGCGCCCCAGCCGCACATCGACATCGACCAGCACGCCCACCTGCGTGCCGGCGGCCTGCGCCGCCAGATCCAGCTCGCGCGCCACGCCAGCGTCGTCCACGATGACCTTGAGCGCCGAGCGCCCGGCCATGGCGGCGACGCGGGCGATCTGGGCGGGTTGAACGATCTGTTTGGTGATGAGGATGTCGTCAATGCCGGCGGCGATCATCACCTCGGCCTCGGCCAGATTGCCGCAACAGATGCCCTGAGCGCCGGCAGCGAGCTGAAGATGGGCGAGGGCCGGCGTGCGATGGTTCTTCACGTGGGGGCGCAGGGCGGCGGGCGCCCCTGCGAAGAAGGCAGCCATCTGCCGCAGATTCCCCTCCATCGCCACCAAGTCGACCACGAGCGCGGGGGTCTCCAACTCGTAGATGGGACGGCCGATCAGCGCCTGGCCATCGCTCATACGCCCTCCTCAATGGCCGACCGCGCGGCCGCGATCGCCCGCTCGACCGCTTCGTCGTCAATGTGGCGGTGGGTGACCAGGCGCAGCACTTCGTCGTTAAGCGTGACCGCCAGCACCCCGCGGGCGGCCAGCCGCTCAGCCAGGACGGGCGCACTCAGGTCGGGAATGGCGACGCGGGCCAGCACGATGTTGGTCTGCACGGCCGCCGGGTCGAGGGCGAGGCCGGGGATGGCGGCGAGCCCATCGGCGAGAGCGCGAGCGCGCCTGTGGTCGTCGGCCAGGCGGGGCGGTTGCTCGCGCAGGGCGACCAGCGCCGCCGCCGCGAAGATCCCTGCGTTGGGTACGCTGTGCCCCCCGAGCCGCTTGAGCGCAACCCGCGCCCGCGCCACCAGATCAGCCGTCCCGGCCAACAGGGCGCCATACGGCGCGCTCAGCCCCTTGCTGAGCCCGAGAGTGAGCGAGTCGACGGGCGCCGCTATATCGCTCGGGGCGACGCCGAGGGCAACGCAGGCGTGCATCAGCCGCGCCCCGTCGAGGTGGACCGGCACCCCGTGGGCGTGAGCCACCTCGGCCACGGCGGCCA
>DAOUGF010000945.1:0-9591 GCA_034429295.1 Chloroflexaceae bacterium | reverse complement strand
GCGTCGATAGTCCCAACCCATCAGATCTGGCGCGCGAGCTAAAGCTCGCGCGTCGCCGGCTAGAGCAGATCTTTCTGGCAAGCCCGATCGCAATGATCGAGGCCGATCGCCAGGGCACTATCGTGCGCTGGAATCCAGCTGCCGAGCAGATCTTCGGCTGGACGGCCGCCGAGGCGATCGGCCGGAACGCGCTCGCGCTGCTGATGCCCGAGATCCCCCACGAGCAGGCCGACGCTATCATCGCTATGCTACTCAGCGGCGACGCCGCCAACAGGCGTAGCGAGATGCGCACCAAAGATGGCCGCGCCATCCTCTGCAACTGGCACAATACCGTGCTCTACGACGAGGATGGGGGCGTTACAGGTTGGCTCTCGCAGGCCGCCGACATCACCGAGGAGGCACAGATCGCCGCCCAGCTCGCGGAGCGGGAGGTCTACCAGCGGATGATCTTCGGCGCCATGAACGACATTGTGCTCGTGTTCGACGCCGAGGGTCACTACGTGGATGTGGCGCCCACCCGGCCTGAGCTGATCTATCATCACTCGGAGCGACTGCTCAACAAGCACCTCAGCGAGGTTGCGCCGACGGGGGCGGCCGACGAGTTCCTGGCGATCATCCGCAGCGTGCTGGAGACTGGCGCTGTGCGGCAGCACACCTACAGCTTCCCTGGGCCCGAGGGCATGCAGTTCTTCAACGCCACGGTGTCGCGCCTCTCCGAGGATCGGGCGCTCTGGGTTGCCCGCGATATCACCGCCGAGCACCAAGCCCAGGCCGAACTCGCCGCGCTGCAGGAGCAGGTGATCGAGGCACAGCGGGCTGCCCTGCGGGAGCTCAGCACGCCGATCATCCCTCTGAGCGATGGCGTGATCGCCATGCCGCTGATCGGCTCCATCGACAGCGGCAGAGCCCAGCAGGTTGTCGAGTCGCTGCTCAACGGTGTGGTCGAGCACAGCGCCAAGGCCGCGATCCTCGACATTACCGGGGTGCAGGTGGTAGACACCCAGGTGGCCGACGTGCTGCTGCGGGCCGCGCAGGCCGTCAGGCTGCTCGGCGCCCGCGTGATCATCACGGGCATCCGCCCCGAGGTGGCCCAGACCCTGGTGGGGCTCGGCCTCGACCTCAGCGGCATCACCACGCTTGCTACGCTCCAGAGCGGTATCGCTCACGCCCTCGGCGGGAGGTAGCATGGACGCCCCAACCCACCGCTATCTGCGCCGGCTGCGTCTGCTTGGCGTTGCAGGCGGGATCGGGGTGGGCGCGCTGGCGCTGGTCGGCTGGTGGGCGAACATCGAGCTCCTGATGCGAGTGGCGCCAGGCCTGCCGGCGCTCCATCCATTGAGCGCCTTCTCGCTGATCCTCGCGGGGCTCGCGTTGGCCGCCGGCGGCAGCACCGCCCAAGCCCTCGCCGCTGTACAGCTCACCATCAACATTGTGGTGATCGCCATCCACGGCGTCGCGCGCCTCGGTGGCCCGGGCAGCGTCGCGGTCGCGCTGACTGAGCGGTTACCTCTCCTCGGCGTGGCCGTGATGTGGCTGCTCGTGGGCATCTCGCTCCTGCTGCGCGAGAGCCGCAGCCCGCGGCTCATCTGGGCCGCCCAGATCGGCGCCCTCCTGATCATCCTCAATGCGCTCAGAACCCTGCTCGGCTATGTGCCGATCCTCGACGGCGAAACCCTGCCGAGCGGCAACATCACCGGCCTGGCTCTCCACGGCGCCAGCGCCTGGCTGATGCTCGGCGCCGGCATTCTGGCGAGCCGCCCCGACGGCGGCTTCATGCCGCTGGCGCTCAGCGCCGAGCCGGCCGGGCGCCTCCTGCGCTGGCTAGCCTTCATCGGCACCGTTCTGCCGCTGTGTGCGCTGCTGCTCAGCGGGCTAACCTTGCGGGCCGGCTTCTTCGGCGCCTGGCCCGGCTTCCTCCTGCTGGTGGTCGGCAACCTGCTGATCTTTTACCTCACCGCGGCGACCTACGGCCGCGCCGACGAGAGTCGGCACCAGGCGGAGATCAACCTCAGCAAGCTCAACAGCGTGCTGGAGCAGCGGGTTGCCGAGCGCACCGCCGCACTTGAGCGAGACAAGCGCTACCAGGCCGCGCTCTTCGCCTGCTCACAGGCGCTGCTGCCGCGGGCCGATACGCCGGCCGCCAGGAAGGCCGCCCTCGACGAGGCGCTTGAGCAACTCCTCGCAGCGACGGGCGCCAGCCGCATTGTGCTCATCCGCAACTTGGGCAACGACGAGCAGGGTCTGTACGCCGAGCCGATCGCCCAGGCGCACATCCCCCGCTTTGCGTCCAGCGAGGCGCTCGAGACCATGTGGCGCACGCCGCTGCGTTCGATCAGCGTCGAGCTGCGCGACGCGATGGAGCAGGGCCTCCCGGTCTTCGGCACCCGCGAGGAGCTGAGCGCTCGCTTCCCTCCCTTCAAGCCGCTCCTCGAGACGATGGAGGTGCGCTCGCTGCTCGCCCTCTCGCTGCGGGTGGGTGAGGGCTGGTGGGGCGTGCTCAGTATCCACGACTGCGAACAGCCCCGGCGCTGGGACGAGCAGGAGCTCCTGCTGCTACGCACGGCCGCTGAACTGTTTAGCGGCGCCCTGCAGCGCTGGTACGATGAGGACGAGCTGCGGGACGTGGAGCAGGAGCGGCTGGCCCTTGAGCGCAAGCTGCTAGAGACCCAGTACGCCCAGGCCCTCGGCGTGCTGGCCGAAGGCATCGCCCACGACTTCAACAATATTCTGGCCGCCATCCTCGGCCACGCCGAGCTGGCGCTGCTCGATATCCCCCCCGGCAGCGAGGCCGCCGAGAGCCTGGAGGCGATCGTGCGCGGCGCCGACCGCGCCGCCAGCCTCACCGCGCAGATGCTCACCTACGCGGGCCGGAGCGGCATGGTTCGCACCACCGTTGATCTCAGCACCCTGAGCCGCGAGGTGGGCGAGCTGATGCGAGTGACGCTCAGCTATGGGATCGAGCTGCAGTATGAACTGGCCCCGGCGCTGCCCAGCATCACCGCCGATGAAGCCCAGGTGCGACAGGTGCTGCTCAATCTGCTCACCAACGCCGCCGAGGCCATCACTGCAGCCGATGCTGCGCCGGGCGCTGAAGGCCGCGGCGTGATCACGGTTGCCACGGGGCAGGTCGCGCTCGAAGCCGGAGATCTCGCGCGGGCGACCTTTAGCGCTGCAGAGCCGGGGCCGGCCTGCTTCATCGAGGTGCGCGACACGGGCAGCGGCATGGACGACGCGACCCTGGCCCGGATCTTCGACCCCTTCTTCAGCACCAAGTTCACCGGGCGCGGCTTGGGCCTCCCCGCCGTGCAGGGGATCGTACGGGCCCACCACGGCGCGCTGTTTGTGCACAGCGCGCCGGGCCAGGGGGCCAGCTTCCGCGTCTGTTTCCCGCTCGGGGTTTAGGCCACAGTGTTGCGCAGCACGCCGATCCGCTCGATCTCACACTCCATCACATCGCCGGCCTTCAGCCACTTCTGAGGCGTCATGCCCATGCCCACGCCGCTGGGCGTGCCGGTGGCGATGATGTCGCCCGGCTCCAGGGTGACGCCGCTGCTGAAGGTGGCGATGCAGGTGGCGATATCGAAGATCATATCGGCGGTATTCGAGTCCTGCATCGTCTCGCCATTCAGGCGCAGCTGCAAGCGCAGGGCCTGAGGATTCGGGATCTCGTCGGCGGTGACGATCCAGGGGCCCATCGGGGCCGAGCCGTCGAAGCTCTTGCTGAAGAAGAACTGCTGGTGGCGGCTCTGCAGGTCGCGGGCGCTCACGTCGTTGAGGATGGTGTAGCCGAAGATATACTGCAGCGCCTCCTCCTTCGGCACCCCGCGGGCGGCCCGCCCGATCACCACGGCGAGCTCAACCTCCCAGTCGCGCTGGCCGGAGAGATGCGCCATCAGCGGCACCGTGCCCTCAGGGTGGTTCACCGCGGTGGGCGCCTTGGAGAAGAAGACAGGATATTCCGGCAGCACCTCGGGGAGGCCCTTGGCGCGCATGGACTCGATGGCGTGGGCGGCGTAGTTCATGCCCAAGCAGATGATGTTCTTGCGGGGCCGCGGGATGGGCGCCAGCAGCGTCACGGCGCTGAGTGGCAAGCCCTCGCCGGCCGCCTCCACTTGCTCGCGGGCCTTGGCGAGCAGGTCAGGGCCACCATCGATCAGCGCCAGCATCGAGGGTGCGATGGAGCTCAGGTCGACAACCGTGTCGCCGCGCACCGCGCCAACCCGCTCCACCTCATCGTGGCGATACGTCACCAGTTTCACAGCACAGGTCCTTTCTCCAGGGCTTCGGGATTGGCGCTATGGTACCACAGACATGGTGATCGGCACGGGCGTGAAGACCAGGGCGAAGACCACAAGGCCGACCACAGCCAGCGCCCGCCAGGGGCCCTGCAGCGGGCTCACCTCGTTTAGCAGCGGGCTGCGCTGCTGCCCGAGCAGCGCCACCAGCACCGCCCAGAGGAACCAACCGCTCCAGAGGAAGCCGAGCCCGATCAGCGCCACGGCCACGAGCATGCTCATAGCCTGGGCCGCCCGCGGCCCGAAGAGGGCAAAGAAGATGTGGCCGCCGTCGAGCTGGCCTGCCGGCAGCAGGTTCAGGCCAGTGACGAGCAGCCCGGCCCAGCCCGCCAGGGCCACCGGGTGCATGTAGACATCGTAGCCGCCGCTTGGCAGGAAACGGCCGAAGACGAGGATCTTCGCAGCCGCGTAGAGCAGGGAATTGCCCTCGGTGAAGAAGCCCACATTCGGCAGCGCCGCCTGCACCTCGGCGATATTGTGCACCTCGGAGAGCGCGAGGCCGATCAGCAGCACCGGGATGGCGACGGCCAGCCCCGCCAGCGGCCCGGCGATGGCGATCGCCAACAGGGCGCGCCGGTTCGGCACCGGCTCCTTGATCGAGATGAAGGCGCCCATCGTGCCGAGCAGGAAGAGCGGCATGGGGATGAAGAAGGGGTAGCTCACAGCCACACCCTCGCGCCGCGCCACGATGTAGTGACCCAGCTCGTGGGCCAGGAGGATGCTCAGCAGCGCCGCGCTGAAGGCCAGGCCCTGGCCCAGCCGGTAGACCGGCTCCCCCGTCGTCCAGTTGATGTCCTGGCCGCCCACATAGATCGTCGAGGCCACCGTGAGGACGAAGAGCAGCAGGGCCAGCCAGAGACGCGAAGGTGTGGCAGGCGGGAAGGGTGGGGCGATCAGCAGGGCCACGCGGTCGCCCTCCTGCCGCAACAGCGGCGTGTAGCCCATCGCACGGATGCGCGGCGCGACTGTGTCGTAGGCGGCCTGGGCCTCCATGCGCAGCTGCCCCACGAAGCGCAGCGCCCTCAGCTCGCCCTGCTCCAACTGCTCGATATCATCAATGATCAGCACCTCGGCCGCGATGGCTCGTAAAGCATCGCTCGTCGGGTTGTCTTGGTAAAGATCCATAGCTATCGTATTCGTCCCAAGCTATAAGGCTCCATGCTTCCACCAAGCCGGCGCGATACGGCGGGAGAATCCTCTCACCTGCGCCCTTCACTCATGAAGGCCGGGTCAAGCCCATCAGCACGCCTTCGCCAAAAAACTACTCTTGTGGACACCTCCCGACCTCTCGCGCGGGAAGGATGCTGCGGCGGCGGTGAGAGGGCCTCGTCGTTTTTGGCGGGAAGCATGGAGGCCCAGAGAGATCGATCCATCATACCACGGCGGGCGTCACAAAGCCTTTTGCTTATGTTATACTGCCTCCTGACTCGAATATACGGCATTAGTTTGCTCTACAGGCGGTAGTAGAACTCGGCGGATCGTCCGCTTCGCCGCTCTGCTTCCTGTTCCCTCTATGCTCGAGCCGGCCCACATCCTCATTATCGAGGACGACGCGATCATCCGGCGGGTTTACCACGATGTGCTCGTCAACGACGGCTACCGGGTCTCCCTGGCCGCCAGCGGCGAGGAGGGCATCGCCTATCTCCAGCTGATCACGCCCGATATCATTCTGCTGGACTTGGGGCTGCCCGGCATCGACGGCCACGAGGTGACGCGCCGGATCAAGGCCGACCGCAGCAAGCCCTTCATCCCGGTGATGGTGCTCTCGGCGGCGGCCGACCTGGCCACGAGCGTGGCCAGCCTCGACGCCGGCGCCGACGATTTTCTTGTCAAACCGGTGCAGATCGAGGAGCTGCTGGCCCGCGTGCGAGCCATGCTGCGGCTCCAGCGCGCCCAGCGCGGCCTCGCCCACGCCCAGCGCAAGACCGAACTGCTGCTCCATCTCACCCGCGACTTGGGCGCCAGCATCGATCTTGATCTGCTGCTGACGCGCTTCCTCGACCACCTGGCCGACGCGGTGGGCGCCATTCGCGCCTCGATCATCCTCACCGATGTAGACGACGGCTCGCAGGACGAGGCGCAGCCGCTGCGCGTGCTCTGCTACTCCTCCAGCCGCAACCCCGCCACGCCGCTGCTCCCAGATATTCTGCGGTCCGGCGTGGCCGGCTGGGTCCTGCGGGAGCTCCAGCCGGTGGTCATCCACGACACCCGCGACGACCCGCGCTGGCTCAGCGTCACTGATATCCACGCCAGCGTGCGGGCCGTGGCCGCTATGCCGGTGGCCCGCGAGGGGCGCGCCCTCGGCGTGATCACGCTGGTCCATCACACTCCCGGCTACTTCAACGATGAGCATGTGGAGTTGCTCAGCTCGGTGGCCGCCCAGAGCGCCGTAGCCTTGGAGAGCGCCCAGCTCTTCCGCCTCACCAGGCGCCAGAAGGAGCTGCTCGCCCGCCGCGCCGAGGAGCTGCGCAAGGTCAACGAGATCAACACCTACCTGGCCGAGCTGATGGCCCCCGAGCAGCTGAGCCGCCTGCTGGTGTATATGATCCAGCAGCAGCTCGGCTACCCGCTGGTGACCCTGCTGCTCCGCGAGGGCGCCGAGCTCGTGGTCCAAGCCTCAGCCGGCGGCGCCGACGGCATCAGCCGCGCCGGCGCTCGCATCGCCAGCGACCGCGGCCTGATCGGCTGGGCCCTGCGCAACCAGCAGGTGGTGCGGGTGAACGATGTGACGAAGGACGAGCGCTTCACCCCCATGCTCCCCGGCGACGAGCAGGTGCGCTCGGTGATGGTGGTGCCGATCGCGCTGCGCCGCGAACTGCTCGGCGTGCTCGATGTGCGCTCGCCCGAGCCTGGCGCCTTCGATCCCAGCGACGAGGCGGTACTTGGCGCGATCACGGGCCAGTTCAGCATCGCCCTCGGCAACGCCAGGCTGCTCGAGAACGAGCAGCAGCGCATCTTCCAGCTCAGCCAGGTGAACCGGCTCTCGGTGGCGATCACCGCTCAGCTCGACGCGCCCCAGAACCTGCAGATCGCCGCCGACGCCGTGGCCAAGATCTTTAATGTGCGCCAAACCGGCCTCATCCTCTTCGGCGAGGGCGACCAGCAAGGCCATGTGCTCGTGGCGCTCCACGGCGACCCCACGCCCCACGACGCCGAGCTGACCCGCCTGATCTTCGCCCGCCCCGAGCTCCAGCAGCAGATCCAGCAGCTGCGGGAGCCAGTGCTCGCCCGCGGCCTGACCGCCCACGACGACTACGCGCAGATCCGCTCCTTCCTCAAGGCCCGCGGCGTGGAGGACGCGCTGCTGGTGCCACTGCTGGTCGGCCAGCGCTCGATGGGCCTGCTCTGCATCGATGCCACAGGCCGCGAGGAGGGCTTCGGTCGGGCCGACTTGGAGCTCGCCACCACCGTCGCCAGCCTGATCGTGCAGGTGATCGAGAATGCTCGCCTCTACCGCGTGGCCGCCGATGAGCGCTCGACCCTCAACGCCGTGCTGCGGGGCGCCAGCGACCCCATCCTGCTCGTCGGCCCCGAGCGCGAGCTGATCCTCGCCAACCGCGCCGCCGAGGAGCGGCTCGGCCTGCGCCTGAGCACAAATCGCGGCCGGCCGCTGCACCACGCGCTGAACGGCACCAACGGAACCCTCAGCCGGCTGCTGCCGCTGCTAGAATTTGAGGGGCCGCTCAACGGCGCCGTGGAGATCGAGGGCCCCGACGAGACCATTTACAGCGTGAGCCTCTCCAGCGTGCGCAGCGCCGACGAGCAGCCGCTCGGCCAGCTGGCGGTGCTGCGAGACGTGAGCGCCCTCAAGCGCCTCGAGCGCCAGGAACGGGAGCGGGTGCGCAGCGTGTTCCGGCGCTATGTCTCGCCCCAAGTGGCCGAGCAACTGCTCAGCGCCGGCAGCGACTTCGGCCAGCCCACCGAGCGCGAAGTTGCCGTGATCATCTCCGACCTGCGAGGCTTCACCAGCATCACCGAGCGGATCGAGCCCCGCGTGCTGATCGAGCGCATCCTCAACCGCTACTTCACGGTGATGACCGAGGTGCTCTACGCCCACGACGGCACGATCGATAAGTTCCTCGGCGACGGCGTGATCGGCGTCTTCGGCTCGCCGATCGCCCACCCCGACGACCCCATGCGCGCTCTGGCCGCCTCGGTGGATATGCAGCGGGCCTTCGCCGAGCTGGCCTGCGAGTGGCGCGATGAGCTCGGCTACACGATCGGTATGGGCATTGGCGTGAGCTATGGCCCCGCCGTCGTCGGCAATATCGGCTCCGAGCAGCGCCAGGACTACACCCTGATCGGCGATGTGGTCAACACCGCCTCGCGCCTCTCCGGCATCGCCCGCGCAGGCCAGATCATCGCCTCGCACCATCTCGTGAACGCGCTCCCCGCCGACTACGCCGCCCCCTGGACCCTCACCCCCCTCGGCGCTGTCGAGCTCAAAGGCAAGCTCGAGCCCCACCTCATCTACGAAGTCAAGCTCCCATAGTGGCCCGCTGGCCACCTTCCTCGCGCCTGAGAATCCCCTAACAAACCTTTCTCTCATGTCCGCAATCTGCCAGCTGCCTTGACAACGGCGTGTAAAATCTTTATTATACGCCCATCTTCCTTCAACGGGGAAGAATCCGTACGTGCGTTCAGGAGAGCCGGCACATGACCTTTGGCGCCCGACCGCGAGTTCTCAGGCGTGCTCACGCCGCCTTGTCCCTTCTGCTGCTCGTCGTCCTCCTGGCCGCCTGCAGCCGTCAGCCCGTAGTACTCACCGGCACCGTCACCGACGCCTACACGGGCGAGCCGGTGCCTATGGCCAGCGTCGCCATTGGCGACACCATCCTCACGACCGACCCGAACGGCGCCTTCAGTACGCTGAACTGGGGCAAGAACGACACGCTCGCCATCAACGCGCCCAACTATGAGCCGCTCAGCCTCTCCCTCGAAGAGCGGCCCGAGATCGCCGCTACCGATGTCCAAACGATCACGCTCGATACGGTGATCCGCCCCAACACGCTCAGCGGCGTGATCACCGACCTCTACAGCGGCAAGCCGCTCGCCGGCGCCCAAGTGACGGCAACCTTCAACGTCACCGAGACGCTCAGCACCACCACCGACGAGGCCGGGCGCTACACGCTGGCAGGCGTGCCGGAGCAGTTCAGCCTCCAGGTGAGCGCGCCCGACTACGAGGAGGCTGCCGCGGAGTTGAGCCGCGTCACCAGCCAGGATCTGGCGCTGCGGCCCAATGTGCTGAGCGGCGTGGTCACCGACCGCTTCAGCGGCAAAGGTGTGGCCGGCGCCA
>DAOUGF010000944.1:0-1895 GCA_034429295.1 Chloroflexaceae bacterium | reverse complement strand
TGGACCCCAAGCCGGAGGCCAGTGCTGTGCTCGCGCTGATCTGCTGCCTCGACTCATCGGCGGGCTTGAGCCTTGGCCGAGCGTGGTGGCCCACATCCACTGGTTGCGCTCTCCACGATCCGGCGTGCCGGCGCCACTCCGCACAGGCAAACTTTCCAGAACCCGGTGTGGGGAAGCGGGCGGCACAACCGATGCATGCACACCACCCCGACCGCAAATCGGCTGCTGGCCGAGGCGGATGGCTCTGCCCGACGATGAGACGGGTACGCCGCTAGGCGCCGGCACGGTACGGCCGTCCTGCTTGGGGGTGTGCAGAGGGGCGCCGAACGAAGTGGCGCGAAGCGCTTGCACCTTTGCCGGGGGGCGCGGGGGGCGGAGCCCGCCCGCATCCTCACGCACCGTGCAACTGCCGCCCACCGCGCAGGTGAAGCCCGACGGGGGTGCAGGGCGAAGCCCGCCTGCAGAGGCGCGCAGCGCCCAGGCGCTGCCACACAGGACCAACGCTTGAAGATATGGCTCCAGTGCGCTATCCTTAGCGCTAACGGCGCTTATGTAAAAGGCGACGGGCGCCATCTGTGCCATGGGCGCGCCGGCCTAGCTCAGTGGCACAGATCCTGCAAAGAGACAGTGGCTTTCCCTTTGGGCTCTAGCGGGCTAGTGTGGACCCTGAAGCTGTCCACGGGCCGGTTGCTGCCCGTGGTGCGACAGTATCTTGCGCTTGCCGGGTGAGCCAGGGGGCGAGATCTGGCTGCGCGTCCTTCCTGCACGGAGATCTGGTGTGAGCGGCGACCAGTTTCTCGCGTACCTGACGTGGGTAGTCTTCATCGCACTCTTCGTTCTAGTGCTGCGCATGGCTCTGCGCAGGCCGCTCGGGACGAATATCAACCTGGCGCTCCTCTTCGCTATGCCGACTCTGATCATCGGGATCGGCGCTGCGGTGTCGCTCGGGGTGGTGGGGCCGAGTCCTCTCCTCAACGCGATCAACACCTCGCTGTTGCTGACGAGCGCCTACGTCATGCTGCGGCTGGCGGACGACTTCACGACGGCGCCCCGTTGGTTACTCCGCGCAGCCGCCGTGGGCCTAGCGCTCCTGATCGTCCTCAGCTTCGCCTTTGCACCGCCACGCCCACCCTGGATCGGAGTAGCCCACCTGATCTACTTTGTGGGGCTCCAGCTCTACGCGGCCGTGGCCTTCGTCAGAGCGGCCCGGGAGACTATCGGCGTGACACGCCGGCGCATGCGGGCCGTGGCCCTCGGCGCGCTGTTCTTTGGCCTCACACTCGTCGCTGTCGCGGCGGCCTCCACCTACGACTGGCTCGATCAGGTGGCCACGATCTGCGCCCTGATCACAGGGGTGAGCTACTTCGTGGGCTTCGCGCCGCCGCTCTTCTTGCGCCGCAGCTGGCAGGAGCCGGAGCTGCGAACCTTTCTCGCCACAGCCAGCCGCCTCGCACACCTTACCGGCGACTCCCTGGAGCTGAGTGAGCTTGAGCGGGCCGCGGCCGCGGCCCTCGGTACGCACGCGGCGCGGATCGCCTGCTGGGACGAGAAGCGGCATCAGCTCGATCTCACCTATGGCGACGAGGAGTCTCCCTCCTCGCAGCATGCGGCTATGGTGACCGGGCAGGCCTTTCTGAACCAGCGACCCCAGTTCTCCACCTACCGTATCGGCCAGGCCATGCCGGGCACCGGGCCGCGGGCCGTGCTCGCCGCCCCGATCACGGCCGGTACCCGACGCCACGGGGTGCTGATTGTGCACGCCCGGCACGCGCCGCTGGTGATCGAAGAGGATCTCGAGCTGGTTAAGCTGCTCGCCGACCAGATCGCAGCGACCTTCGAGGCCCGCGCGCTGGCCGAGGAGCTGGCCCATACACAGGCTACGGCCGAGGCGGCCC
>DAOUGF010000943.1:0-1915 GCA_034429295.1 Chloroflexaceae bacterium | reverse complement strand
CCGTCAGCTGGCCGTAGCGGGGCCTGCCCTTGCCGCCGGCGCTCTCGAAACTCTTCACGACCTCCTTGTCCGGCGCAGTGCTGATCAGCCCCTCGCCGAGCCGTCCCGCGGCCTCCGCCGCCTTGGGTCCGGAGGCGGCGACCATCACGGGAACCGGCTCCTCGGGTAGCGTGTAGATGCGGGCGTTCTTGACGGTGTAGAACTGGCCGTGGTGGGTCTGCGCGCCGCCCTGCCAGAGCAGGCGCATCACCTGGATCGCCTCCTCGAGCATGGCGAGGCGCTGGTCGTGGGCTGGCCAGCGGTCGCCGAGGATGTGCTCGTTCAAGTTCTCGCCGGTGCCGACGCCGAGAAAGAAGCGGCCCGGCATCATCGTGCCGACCGTGGCCGCCGCTTGGGCGATGATCGCCGGGTGGATACGGATCGTCGGGCAGGTGACGCCGGTGCCCACCTGCAAGCGCTCCGTGGCCTGGGCGATGCCGCCGAGCACGCTCCAGACGAACGGGCTGTGACCCTGGCTGTCCGTCCAGGGGTGGAAGTGGTCCGAGATCAACGCGAAGTCGAAGCCGACCTCCTCGGCGCGCCTGGCGTGGCGGACCAGATCGTTCGGCCGGTGCTCCTCGCTCGACATGGCGTAGCCAATCGATGCCATCAGTGTAGCTCCCCAAATATGCTGTTTCCTGCCGGGGCTCCTGCAGATCCCGTGCCAGCCTGCCCCGCCGATCTCGATCGTTCCCCGTACGCAGGGATAACCCACCCCAACACTGGCGCGCCTGCGGCCACTCTGCTTTCTACGGCGATCTGTAGTAAGTACATGTCTGGTGATACCCGTAAAAAACTAGTAAAATAGCGCAATCTTTTGATCTTGTTGTGCAGTTGCAACTTGGTTGAAGCGATCATCAGCTATACTTCTCTATGGCAAGCCTCGTCTGCTTGCCATCGCCTGCCACGTGGCAGCTCAACACGGGATCATCAGTGTCAACCCTCTCCCTCATCCTCGTCGTTGACGATGAAGCTGATGTGCGCACGCTCATGCAGCGCCTTGTACGCCGTGTTCGCCTTGACTTGACGATCTACACAGCAGCAAATGGGCAGGCGGCCCTGATGCTGTGCCAACAGCACATGCCCGTGTTGATCGTATCTGATGTAAGTATGCCGGTGATGAGCGGGATCGAGCTTACCAGAGCGCTGCGCGCGATGGGCGTGCAGATCCCGATCATCCTCGCGTCGGCCGACCCGGGCCATGAGGCGCAGGCGCTCGGCGTGGGCGCCGATGCCTTTGTCTTTAAGCCGGAGATCGCGCGACAGCTACCGTCGCTGCTGCAGCAACTTCTGCCGCCGGGGCCGTAGCGCAGCTACTGCGGTAGCGTCCTGTTAGGCCGAAGCGTTGGGCGCCCAATGCTTCGGCCTTCTTGTGGGAGCGAGAAGCGTTTTCGAGAGGAGCGGCCTGAAATTGCACTAGGTCGCCTCGTCGCTGGCCGACGATCGCCCCTCCCAGAAGGCCCGCGGCGTGAGCACCGGCACCGCCAGCGCCGCCCTGTGGTTGAGCAGGTGGGCGTCGTTCGTGATCAGCGGCGCGCCCGCGGCCTCGGCGAGCGCGGCGAAGGCTCGGTCGGCGGGATCGGGGATGAAGGGATACGCGGCGGGGTTGGTGGTGCCGAAGTGCTCAGCCTCCGGGCGGAAGAGCGCGGCGAAGTCACGCCCGGCGAGCGGTGAGATGCGGTTGAGGGTGTGGAGCGTCTCGGCCCGCGTGGTCTCGTTCCAGACGAGCGTCAGCTCGCCGGCCTCCACCGCGGCCAGAATGCGGGCGGCGTGGCTGTGGGGGTTGAACCCGGCGGCGACAAGGACGTTAGTGTCGAGCACGACGTTGCAGCTCATGGTGCCCTCGCTGCGCACGGCGAGACGCTGCGCTTTGCTT
>DAOUGF010000942.1:0-2997 GCA_034429295.1 Chloroflexaceae bacterium | reverse complement strand
GAAGATCGCGGCCCGCTCCTCGGCGGCCAGTGGGCCAAGCGTGGGCGTGGGCGGCAGTGGCTCGAAGGTGGCCGTGGGCGGTGCCGGTGTCGCCGTGGGGGCGGCCGTGGCTGTAGGAGCAGCCGTGGCGCTTGGCGCGAGCGTGGCGCTCGGAACAGCCGTAGCTGTAGGAGCGGCTGTGGCGCTGGGGGCAGCCGTGGCGCTCGGCGCGAGCGTGGCCGTGGGAGCGAAGGCGGCGGGCCACGAGAGAGGCGCGCAGGCGGCGAGCGCGAAGGTTGTGAGAAGCAGGAGGAGGCTGCGGCGGAGATGTCTCATGTGCGCTACGGGCGTGTCATGCCGGGGGTCGCCGGCCGCATGATACCACCTCCTCGCACGCTGCGCTTGCTCGCCGACAGGGTGGCCGCCCTCGCTGCGCTCGGGCTAGGGGACAGGGTGACAAGGTGACGCCTGACGGCACCGACAGGAATGTCACCCTGTCACCAGGTCGCCTTGTCACCGTAGTGAGCTTGCCGGAGCTGTGGGGTATACTTAGGGGGAGACAGCTCAGCAGGAAGGCTGCCCATGCACCCGCTCCCCGACATCCAGCTCAACCGGCGCCCCGGCATCATCGAGTTTGGCTGGGGCCACCCGGACCCGGCGCTGCTCCCGGTCGAGGCGATCGCCGACGCCGCCGCCGCCACTCTCGCCGCCCACGGCGCGAACGCCCTCAGCTACGGCCCCGAGCAGGGCCCCGGCCGCCTGATCGAGCAGCTGCGGGCGCGGCTCGGCCGCCTGGACGGCGTGACGCCCCCGGCCGAGCAGCTGATGATCACCGGCGGCACCTCCCAAGCCCTCGACATGCTCAGCGCCCGCCTCGGCCGCCCCGGCGATGTAGTGCTTGTGGAGGCGCCCAGCTATCACCTGGCGCTGCGGATCTTCCGCGACCGCGGCCTGCGGCTGGTGGCGGTGCCAGGCGACGCCCACGGCCTCCATGTGGAGGCCGCCGAGGCCATGCTGCGCATGGTGCGGGCCCGCGGCGAGCAGGTCGCCTTCCTCTACGTGGTGGCCAACTTCGGCAACCCGTCTGGGGCCATCCTCGCGCCGGATCGGCGCTATGCCCTGGCGACGATGGCCAGGCGGGAGGAACTGATCGTGCTCGAGGACGACGCCTATGGCGAGCTCTGGTACGACGCGCCACCGCCGCCCTCGCCCTACAATATGATGCCGGGCGGCCCGATCGTGCGCCTCGGCAGCTTCGCCAAGCTGCTGGCGCCCGGCCTGCGTCTGGGCTGGATGCTCGCCGACCCGGCGCTGATCAGGCGCTGCACGAGCTCGGGCCTGCTCGACAGCGGCGGCGGCCCGAACCACTTCACGGCGATGATCCTGGCCACGCTGCTAGAGCAGGGCTTCCTCGACGGCCACGTGGAGCGCCTGCGGGAGGCGCTGCGGGCTCGCCGCGACGCGCTCCTCACTGCCTTGGCTCGCTACCTGCCCACCGACTGCACCTGGAACCCGGCCCTCGGCGGGTACTTCGTCTGGGTGCGCCTCCCACCCAGCCTCGATGCCGCCGCGCTGCTGCCACAGGCCGAGGCGGCGGGTGTGGCCTACCTGCCAGGCGAGCGCTTCTTCGTCGAGCGGGGCGGCGCCCACTACCTGCGCCTCTCCTTCAGCCTGCTCTCACCCGATGAGCTGACGGAGGGCGCCCGGCGGCTGGGCGCGCTGCTCAAGAGTGTGCTGCGGGCGGGGCGGCCATAAGTGGTATAATGTATCGGAACGCGCGTGACACGCCGCCGCTGGGTACACACCCAGAGGAACTTCCCGACTCCTCGACCGCGTGAATGTGTTGCATTCACGTGGAAGGCCGCCCCGCGAAACAGGAAGCGGGGGCACACGTGGGGTAACCTGCGTGTGACGTAAGTCGGCAACAGCAAGCATTCCCGCCGATGGCCCGCGAGGGCACAGGTAAGGGCTGAAACGGTTGGGGTAAGAGCCCAACGGCGTCGGCAGTAATGTCGGCGGCCAGGCGACTGCGCCGGCCGATGGGGAGCAAGGTGCGTGGGGCGGGCTCATCGGTGGGAGTGGCGGCCCGGGCCGCCGCGTTCGGACCACCCCGCTCGCTCGCATCGCAGCCGCGACGGCAACCCGGGTAACGCCCGGCGCGCTAGGAGCGGCCTCCGCGCTGCGGAGAGACAGATGGCGGCAGACAACAGAATCGGGGGTATCGTCACGCGCGCCCATTAATCTAACGCTGCTCAAGCCACCCCCCAAGCTCAAAGCTTGGGGGGTGGCGCTTGGGGCGGCGCTTAGGAGTGGCTTGGGGGGTGGCGCTTAGGGTGGCTTGGGAGTGGTCTGGGCGGCGGTGGGAAGCAGTCGCGAGCGTGCTCAGATCAGGATCGCCACCATCACCCGCACCTGATCCTCGCGGACGTTCCCCGCGCTATCGGTGACCCGTAGGGTAACGGTGTGCCAGGTGCCGCCGGTGCCCACGTCCTCGGGCTGGATGTGCAGCCGCTGGGTCACGCTGAAGCTGCCGTCGGCCGCGGGGACGATGCTGCCCAGGCTGCCCTCCACGTCGGAGATCAGCTCGACTTGCAGGGCGCTCACGGCGTCTTCGGCGTCGCCTACCAGCCCGCTGAAGGTGAAGGTGGCGTACCAGCCCTCGCCATCCTCGCCCTCGGCGTAGATCACCGTGCCGTCCGCGGGTGCGGTGAGCAGGGCGGTTGGCGCGAGGTCGAGGCAGTCGGGGTGGCTGGGCGCGAGCACGCCGAGGATCACGCTGGCACTGCCGACCAGGCCGCCCGCGTCCGTGACGCGCAGCGTGAGCGTGTGGTCGCCGACGCTGAGGTTGTCGCGGGTGAGCGCAGGCCCGGTGCCGAGCGAGCCGTCGCGACTCGAGCTCCAAGCGAAGGCGCTGTCGGGCAGCCCGGTGGGCTGGTTCGGGTCGAAGGCCGAGCCGCGCATCGTCACGCTCTCGCCGAAGCAGACGGCGGCGCCGCTCGTGGGCTGGCTGATGCTCAC
>DAOUGF010000941.1:0-2606 GCA_034429295.1 Chloroflexaceae bacterium | reverse complement strand
ACGAGAGGGTTAGCCTACCGCAGAGCCTCGCCAGACACGGCGATTGATGCACAGGCGACTCCGCCCGAACATCGGCGCTGGCGTCGCGGGCACCGGGGGCGCTGCACGGCTGAGGCGGGCAACCCGACCTCTGGTTGTCGCACAACAGGAGAGGAGGCGGGAACTGTGAGCAGCGTCCCCTATGAGGCGATAGACGCTTATATCGAGCATCACAGGCGCCGCCTGAAGATCCCAGGCGTAGCGCTGGCGATCGTCGAAGGCGGCCAGATTGTGCATCTGCGCGGCTTCGGGCGGACCAGCCCTGGTGGTGACGTACCCTGCCCTCGGACACCTTTTGTCCTTGGCTCTACCACCAAGTCATTCACTGCCCTGGCGGTGATGCAACTCGTCGAGAGCGGCAAGGTCGATCTGGACGCCCCGGTCAAGCGCTACCTGCCCTGGTTCCGCGTGGCGGACCTCCAGGCATCGGCGCAGATCACCGTGCGTCATCTGTTGTACCAGATCAGCGGCTTGCCGGGGCTGCCCGGGATGATCCTCCTCGCCGATCTGGACGATCGCCCGGACGCCGCCGAGCGCCAGGCGCGGGCGCTCTCCGCGCTCAAGCTCGCCCGCCCGGTCGGCTCAGCGTTCGGGTACAGCAACCTGAATTACAACCTGCTGGGGCTCGTTGTTGAGGCCGCCAGCGGTGAGCTCTACGCGGATTACATTCAACACCACATCTTTGACCCGCTAGGGATGGCCCATAGCTACACCGGACAGGCCGAGGCCAGGCGCAACGGTCTGGCGGTGGGCCACCGGTACTGGTTCGCCCTGCCTGTTGCCGCGCCGAATCTGCCGACGCCGCGCGGCTCACTGCCGTCAGGCCAGCTCATTTCCTGCTCCGAGGATATGGCCCGCTACCTGATCGCTCATCTCAACGGTGGCCGCTATGGCGACGTGCAACTCCTCTCAGCCGCAGGCATCGACGAACTGCACCGCGGAGGCGTGGATGCGCGTGAGATGGGCGTTTCCATCGGGCAGTACGGCATGGGATGGTTCATCACCGACATTGGCCAGACCACGACCGTCTGGCACGGCGGCAACGTTCCCGACTTTTCTTCCTATATGGCGCTCCTTCCAGAGCAGAAGCAAGGCGTAGTCCTGCTCGTCAACGCCGACAACTACGGACTGCCTCCCGTCCTCGCAGAGGTTGGGCTCGGTGTCACCGCCCTGCTCGCCGGCCAGCAGCCCGCTCCGCTCCAACTTGGGCTCATCCCCTGGGCGATGCGCGCCCTGCTGCTCCTCCCGCTGCTTCAAATCGCCGGCGTCGCCGCCACGCTGCGATCGGTACGCCGTTGGCGCCGGGAGCCGGCGCTTCGACCGAGCCGCGGAAGCCTGTGGGGGCTTCACATCCTGCTCCCGCTGATCCCAAACCTGGCGCTCGCGGCTGTCCCGGTCGTTCTGCGGGCCCGCGGCATGCTCCCATACCTATCGCTCTTCATGCCAGATGTCTACTGGCTCGCCCTGATCGGCGGCGGGTTCGGCGGGGTGTGGGCGTTCCTACGCACCGGCTTGATCCTTCAGGCGATGCGAAAGCCGGGGTCCCCGAAAACTTAGTGGAAGGTATCGCGTGATGGATAAGCAGATTGGGCCGTATCAGGTCGTGAAGCTGCCGCCGGAGCGTCGCGCGATGCCCGGCTTCAACGATCTGAATGCCGGAAAGCACTGCATGTACGGCCTGCTGGAGGTGGACGTCACCGCAGCCAGGCAGTTCATGGCGCAGCACAGAGCACAGACCGGCGAGTCACTCTCCTTCACCGCGTATCTGGCCTTCTGCCTGGCCCGAGCTGTGGATGAGGACAAGGTCGTGCAGGCCTTCATGAACAGCCGCAAGCAGCTGATCGTGTTCGATGATGTGGACGTCGGGCTCATGGTCGAGCGAACGATAGGAGTGAGGCAGGTCCTGATAGGTTATGTGATCCGGGGCACCAACCACAAGAGCTACCGGCAGATTCATGAAGAGATCCGCGTGGCGCAGTCCACGTTGGCGCCGCCGAGCAGGGGAATGCCCCGCTGGTTCATTGCGGCGATGCAGCTCCCGTGGCCGCTGTCCACCGTGCTCAAAGCGGCGCTCCGCATGGCCCTGCGCCATAACCCGACTATTCCGGCGTCGCTGGCGGGCACAGTTGGCATCACGGCGGTGGGCATGTTTAGCAAGGGCCAGGGTGGTTGGGGGCTGTCGCCCGCGATGCACTCGCTGGACCTGGTGGTGGGCGGTATTACCTGGAAGCCGGCTATCGTGGAGGGCCGGATCGAGGCGCGTGAGATCCTCGACCTGACGGTGGTGTTCGACCACGACGTGATCGATGGCGCGCCGGCCGCCCGATTTACGCGAAGATTGGTGGAGCTGATCGAGGGTGCGTATGGGCTAGCTGAGGATAGAGCTTCGGCCGTTGGCGACACGGGTGGAAGCAGCGTCAGGCGCTGAGAGGGCTTCCAGTAGGCGAACAGCGCCGCATACCCAGAGCTGAGCCCAACAGCGGCGCCACGGTTGACTTGCCCACCCCGGACGGGCGGATCAGGATGATGTTCTCTCGGCCTGCTCCAGTAGGTGGAACAAGAGATCG
>DAOUGF010000940.1:0-6986 GCA_034429295.1 Chloroflexaceae bacterium | reverse complement strand
CCACCCCGACACCCCCGCGCCAGGGGCCTCGCCCCAAGGCCTTTTCCGCGCCTTGACAGGCAGAACACCCGTGCTATACTCCGAATCACCCCCGTCCCCTGTGCGTCAGCAAGCCCATGCGAAGAGGTGCGCCATGAACAGCGTGGAGAAAGCCTACGAGACGCAGATCAAGAACATCCAGGCGAAGACGGGCAAGTCGCTGGAGGAGCTTGGTGCCCTCATGCGGGCGAGCGGCCTGACGAAGCACGGCGAGTTGCGCGACATGTTCAAGCAGACGCTCGGCCTCGGCCACGGCGACGCGAACATGCTGGTCCACGTGCTGCTCAACTCCGACGGCGAGCGGGCAGCGAAAGCGAGCGGCGCGAGTATGGATCAGGTGCTCGACGGCATCTACACGGGCGGCAAGGCCGGGCTGCGCCCGCTCCACGAGCGGCTGATGGCGGAGATCGATCAGTTCGGCGAGTTCGAGATCGCGCCGAAGAAGGGCTACGTGAGCCTGCGGCGCAAGAAGCAGTTCGCCATGATCGGCCCGGCCTCGAAGGGGCGCCTCGAAGTCGGCCTCAACATGAAGGGGCTCGAGCCCACCGAGCGGCTGACGGCAATGCCGCCCGGTGGCATGTGTAACTACAAGGTCTACCTGAGTGACGCCAGTGAGGTGAACGCCGAGCTGCTCGGCTGGCTGCGCAGCGCCTTCGCGAGCGCCGGGTAGGCCGGGCTCAGCGCCTCACGGCCGACAACCACACGCGACAGCTACCCCCATCCTAGGTCGTCTGGAGCTTTGCTGGCGCGCTTCGACCCTTCGCCCTCTTCGTCCTCCTCATTCTCGCCGCTCAGCTCCTCGTCAAGCATCTGATCGACCATCTCATCCCAGTCCTCGCCCGCGTCCTCGCCGAGCTCTTTGCCAAGCTTCTTAGCCCAGCGGGCGATCGAGCGGGGGTCGCTCTCATCGAGGCCGGCGAGCGTGGAGGGGTCGGCGAGGGCCTCCACGCGGTCGTCTTCGGATTTGATGGTGGCGAAGCGGGAGACGGCGCGACGCACCTCGACGCTGCCGCAGCGGGGGCAGGCGAGCCCCTCCGGGTCGCTGAAGCCGCGCACCAACCGCTGGAACTTACCGTTACAGTGTGGGCAGAGATACTCGTAGATTGGCATAGGGTTAGCTGACGATCTCCTCGATCAGGGGCGGGGGCGTCACCGGCGCATCACCGATCGTATAGGCGGCGAGGAGGCCGGGGACCACGCGCTCCAGATCGGCCTCGCGGGCGGCGTGGATGGTGAGCAGGGGCGCGCCGGCGGCCACCTCGGCGCCAACTTTGGCCCGCAGCACCAGCCCCACCGCCGGGTCGATCGTGTCCTCTTTGCGGGCGCGGCCGCCGCCGAGGGCGTTCACGGCGAGGCCCAAGGCCATGCCATCGATCGCCGCCACGTAGCCGGCTCGCGGCGCGGGCAGGTCATAGGTGACGGGGGCGGTAGGGAGCCGCTCGGGCTCGTCCACATAGGCCAGATCGCCGCCCTGAGCCGCGACCATGGCGCGGAACTTCGCCCAAGCCTCGCCCTCCCGCAGCGCAGCGCTCAGCCGCTCGCGGGCAGCCTCCGCGCTCTCGCTCACCCCGGCGAGGAGCGCGAGCTGCGTGCCGAGGGTGAGGCAGAGCTCCACAAGGTCGGGCGGGCCGGCGCCCCGCAGGGCAGCGATCGCCTCGCGCACCTCGAGGGCGTTGCCGATGTTGTAGCCGAGCGGCTGCTGCATCGAACTGAGCACGGCGGCGACCCGGCGCCCGGCGTGGCGGCCGATCGCCACCATGCGCTGGGCGAGCAGCCGGGCGTCGTCCAGGGTGTGCATAAACGCGCCGCTGCCGTATTTCACATCGAGCACGATACAGTCGGCGCCGGCGGCGAGCTTCTTGCTCATCACGCTGGCGGCGATCAATGGGATCGACTCGACCGTGGCGGTAACATCCCGCAGCGCGTAGAGCTTCTTGTCGGCTGGGGCGAGGTCGCCGCTTTGCGCGGCCACCACCAGGCCCACCTCGCGGACGATCCGGCGGAACTCCTCGGCATCGAGCGTCGTACGCAGGCCGGGGATGCTCTCCAGCTTATCCACAGTGCCGCCGCTGAAGCCGAGGCCGCGCCCGCTCATCTTGGCCACCGGCATGCCGACGGCGGCCACCATTGGCGCGAGCAGCAAGGTCGTCTTGTCGCCCACGCCGCCGGTCGAGTGCTTATCTACCGTGAGCGGCGCCAGGTCATGCAGATCGAGCATGTCGCCGCTGCGGGCCATCGCCATGGTGAGATCGGCGGTCTCCCGGTCGTCCATACCCCGCAACACCACGGCCATAGCCCAGGCGCTCATCTGGTAGTCGGGGATGGCGCCGCTGGCGTAGCCCGCGATCAGCCAGTCGATCTCCTCGCTCGTCAGCGCATGGCCATCCCGCTTTTTAGCGATGAGATCTACGGCGCGCATAGCTTACTCCATCTCTCAATTTACTGCTTCAGGGCCTTGATCGCCCGCGGCAGCTCGGGCAGCAGGTCGCTCGCGAGGGCGCCGGCGTCGCCGAGCTCATCGCGGACGCGCGCGCCGGCGGCGGCGTGGAGATAGACCGCGAGGGCGGCTGCGTCGTACGGCTGCAGGCCTTGGGCGAGCAGGCCGGCGATCGCGCCGGCGAGCACGTCGCCGGTTCCGGCTGTGGCGAGAGCAGGGTTGCCTTGCTCGTGCTTAAGCGCCCGGCCGTCCGGCGCCGCGATGACCGTAGTTGCGCCCTTGAGCACCACAACCTGTCCCCAACGGGCGGCAGCGGTGGTGGCGGCCGTCACGGCATCGCCGGGCGGCTCCTCATCCTTGAAGAGGCGGCGCATCTCACCGGGGTGAGGGGTGAGCACCAGCTGGCTGCGGGGCAGCCGCTCCCACCAGTTATCGATTGTCGCAAGAATATTGAGGGCATCGGCATCGAGCACGGTGGGCGGAAGCGAGGGCAGCTTCGGCTCGTTGGACGTCTCGGTGTCAGGCACGGCGAGGAAGCCGACCCTGGTCCGCGCCTTCTGCTTATCGAGCCCGAAGAGGCGCTGCACAAACTCCTTCGTGGGATCAGCGGTGCCCAAGCCGGGGCCGATCAGCAGAGCTGCATAGCCGTCGAGCCGCTTGCCAAGTTCCTCCACGGCGCCGGGGCCGACTGCGCCCCAATCGCCCTCTGGCAGCGGCAGCAGCGTGATCTCAGGCGTGCGGGTGGCCGCTGCGAGCACCGTGCGCCCGGCGCCGAGGGTGACGAGGCCGGCTCCAACGCGCGCGGCGCCACTGCAAGCCAGAGAGGCAGCGCCGGGGTAGTGCAGCGAGCCGGCGATCACCAGGACTTTACCAAAACTGCCCTTGTGAGAATCAGCGGGGCGCGCAGGCAGCAGCCGCCGCGCGTAATCGCTCGTCAGTATCTCGCTCATCGTTCCCTCCGAGGTATGGCCGTAGCTTATTCTACACCATCGTCGCCCGGCCGGCGCCCCACCCCGAGGCCGACCACGCTCGCAATCGCGTGTTCCCCGGTATGCGAGAGGCTGAGGGCGAGCTCGGCAATGCCCTGGCGCTCGGCCAGCGCCGCGGCCCGGCCGTGGAGCCGCAGGGCCGGGCGGCCGTCAGGCTCCCGCGCCACCTCGAGCTCGTGGAAGCGCAGCCGCCCAATCGGCCCCTGCTCCGACTTCTCCGCGCCGAGACCGCTCAGCCCCACGCCCAGGGCCTTCGCAGCCGCCTCCTTCGCCGCCCAGCGACTGGCGAGCGACTGGTAGCGGGGCGCGCCCTCGCTCACGCCGCAGTCGATGAGCTCGCCCGGCGTGAAGACGCGCCGGAGAAAGCGCTGGCCCCAGCGCTCGGCCGCCAACCGCACCCGCGCCACCTCGACGATATCGATGCCGTGGTAGATCACAGAAGATCGAGAATTGAGGATTGAGAATGTCTGCTCGCTCTCAATACTCAATTGTACATGCTCATCACTGCTCGCCAATAATCGACACTTCCGCAACCCGCGAGTCGTAGTCGTGGCCGTTGGCGTAGATCTGGATGCTGCGCAGATACCGATAGTCCGGCAGCCAATCCGGGGCGCGCAGGTCGAAGCTCAGCAGGGCCCACTCGGCCCGCGGTATGGGCTCGTACTTCACGCCCGGCTCTTTGACTGCGGGCGGCTCGTTGTCGCTGTCGGAGTAGACACAGACCACCCGCTCCTCCTCCGGATCGGCGGGGCCGGAACGCTTGGCGAGCAGGCGGATCATAACCGGGCACTCAGTGCCGCGATCGCCGACATCGTTGAGCGACTGGTACAAGATGCGAACCCAGAGCGTAAGCCGCAGCGAGCGATACTCGGAGATATCCACACCCTCGCCGTCCTGGCCGAGCTGCTGCTGGATGCCGGTGGTGAAACCTGTAGTCTGGCCGCCGGTGCGGTAGAACCAGGCCGCCGTGCGGCGCTCGTCGGGATTGCAGTAGTTGTTCACGATCGGCGGGCGGCAGATCTGGGAGAGCCGGAAGTAGCCGCGGTGCTCCTGGGGCAAGTCGGGCGTGCCGTAGACCTGCCAGGTGTCGGAGCGAGGCACGGTGAGATCGGCGGAGGTCGTGTTGTTATAGAGCAGCTCGCTGAACTGGCTGAAGCCGCCGTCGCGGATCAACTCCCAGCGGGCGGGCACGGCGAGACCTGGGTTGCCAGCCGGGTCGACGGTGAGTCGCTCACGGGCTCGCAGCGCCACCGCCGTGCCATTAGCGCCGTACACCACCGCCGAGCCTGAGCGCACGGCCACATCGGCCTCGAGGGTGTTGCCGCCGTCGGGCCGAGCCACGGCCCGCTGGGCGCGCATCTCCACGCTGTAGCTGCCGCCCGGCTCAAGCTCCACCGTCGCGTCGCCGATCCGCAGCCGATAGACCCGCTGCCGGTAGGGCAACACTGGCTTGATATCGTAGCGCACATAGCCCGCATGCTGGACCAGCATCACCTCGAGTGTATCGCTGTGCCAGCGGCTGGTGCGCAGCCGCTCGAGAGTCACCTCGGCGCCAGCCCAGAGATCGAGCTGGCTATCGTCGAAGAGGCGCACGCTGGCCACCTGGCCATAGATGGCCGAAGTGGCGATGCGCACCGAGTCGCCCTCAGCGATCGCTCCCTGGTCGCGGGCGCCCTGGTAGATCGTGCGGTTGGCCGGCTTCCAGGCCACCGACTCGGCGGCGCCGCGGACGAACAATGTGGCGCCGTGGGGCAGCGTCGCCGTGCGGTACACATCACGCACGGCCAGACCGGCCGTGGCGAGCAGCGCGGTAAAGAGCAGGAAGAAGCCGAGCAGCACGAGCCAGGCGAAGCGCAGCGTGCGCTGCTGGGCGGCGCGGGTGGCGAGTGAGGGTTCGATCTGCTGCATACAGGAGAGCGCTACCGCGTCACGCTGCTCTTAACGATCCGTCGCTGGGCATCGACGGTCACCGTGGCTACCAGAGGGGCATCGACGCCGTCGGCGCACTTGTGGGTGCCGGCGAAGGTAAAAGTGTATTCCACTGGGCCGCCACGGCCCGCAAGCTCCTTCCGATCCAGGCCGAGGCGAGCGAGCAGCGCGGCGCTAGGGGCTTGCTCGGCCCGTCCGGTGACCACCGGCTTCACGGTGGCGAGTTCGGGCCAGCGTGCGGCCACAAAGCGGGCGGCCACCCGGCAGGCGGCCGCCAAACGCGCGGCGCCCTCATCGGCCGGCGCAGGGCGACGCGCGTCGCGATGCGCAAGCCGGGAGCGCCCGTAACTATGGCGTGACTTCGACATCATAGATCTATCTCCTCAGCCGTACAGTTCACACATGCTCCCCTTGCCCTCATTATGTCACCAGCAGAGCCGGATCGCCATAGAGCACAAAGCCAAGCAAGGTTTTGAGATCGTTACCATCGGGGGCGCCGCGCCGGAGCAGCACATCGCGGAGCATGCTGGCTTGAGCGTCAAGCAAGGCCTCACCTAATCGCGCGCCGGGGGCCTGCAGCGTTGAGAGAAAGGCCTGGGCTAGCAAATCCGACTCGCCGGGGGGCGGGTCGGGCGCGCCGTAAGTGAGGCCGAGGGAGCCTACAAGGCCGCTCGCCCCTGCCGCGAGCAGCGCCAACGCCAACGATGGCGTCTCGCCCGACGGCGTGAGGCGGGCGCCGAAGCATGCCTGACTGATCACCACGGCCCGGTCGAGGCGCAGGCCGGCGAGGTGGGCCGGGCGCAGGGCGGGCACGAGTTCCGTGTCGGCGGCCGGCTGTCCGTACCAGGCGTCGCCGCCGTGCACCCCGTGCAGGTTACCGTAGATCAGGCGGGCGTCTTCCAAGCTGCGAGCCTCCTTACTGCTCGCGCGCAGCGGCGGCGCCAGACGGAGCACAGCCTCGGGAATACCGGCGATCACTTGGGCCGTCACCGCGGCCCAACGGGCGGCGCTGAGAGCGACCGTGGCGCCCGTCGCCCGCGGGCCCGCGCCATGGGCTGCGGCTACTTGGCGCAGCAGCGCCGGCAGCAAGCCAGGGGCGGGTGGATCGGCGTCGGGTGTGCGGCCGACCGGCCAGCGGGCCAGCGGCTCGGCGAGGGTTGCGAGGCCGTATGGCGCGTCCGTGAGCAGCGGCCCGTCGCGGTCGGGCATAGGGTTGGGGAGTGAGGCGAAGGGCACAACCCCTGGCCCGCCGACGATCCAGAGACTCTCTATTATAGCACCGCGCCGCAAGAGCTCCTCCTGCAGGGCGCCGAGCCGGGCGCTGAGGGATGCCGGATCGATGGGCGCGGGAGGGATGCCGAGATCGGCCAGCCCCTCCTCAGGATCGTAGACCCGGGTGGTAACACCGGCCGCCTCGCGGGCGGCGATCGCCAAGTCGAGGGCTTCGAGGAGCTCGGGCGCGGCAGGGCCATAGTGCGCCTGCAAGCGACGACGGGGGGCCAGGGCCAGGTGCATCAGGCGCTCTCGAAGGCGGTGAGGGCTAGAGCGGCGGCGCCGAGGATACCGGCCTGCTCGCCGAGCTCGGCCCGCTC